>DATALK010000610.1:0-2862 GCA_036261085.1 Phototrophicaceae bacterium
CACCGATTCACCCAACACCAGAATGGCGTTATAGCGGTTCAGCAGATCCAGCGGCGAACCGGCGGTTTACATCAGCGGGTTTGGCGCGCATAGTAACGATACGCTGGCGTCCGGTTTGCGCGCAGGATTGGGGCCGCACTACCGGCTGCTGACGGTAGACAATCGCGGTTCCGGGCAAAGTCCGGTGGCGGCGGGAACAACAGCCACGATTGCCGAGCTGGCGGACGACATCGCGGCGCTTCTGGAGCAGAATAAAATGACCCCGGCGCATGTCCTGGGCATTTCGATGGGCGGCTGCATCGCCATGACGCTGGCGCTGCGCCATCCTGATAAAGTCCGCAGTCTGGTCAGCGCGGTTTCGTTGGCGGGCGACGATTATCCGAACCGGGGCGGCTTTCTGCTGGAAACCGGGCGCGAAATGCAAAATCGGGGCGTGCCGCTCGATTTGCTGAATCGCTATAACGCCATTTTGGTGTTGGGCGAATCGGTGTTCAAATACGAAGGTTTGATTGACGCCTGGGTGAGCAGCCCGCCCGACCCGCTGGCGATGAACCAGGCCGGCTATGAGCTGCAAAAATATGCGCTGGAACACTACCATATTGGCGACCAGTTAGCGCAAATTACCGCACCGACGCTGGTCATCAGCAGCACCGAAGATGTGTTAGTTCCGCCGCATTATCAGGAGGAGCTGGCGGCGAAAATTCCCGGCGCGCAGCTTAAGCGCTATCCCGGCGGCCATGTATTTATGATGCTGCCGCTGTACGCCGGGGCCTTCGTTGAGGATGTGCTAAGTTTCTGGGGCGCGCATTAACGCCAATCGCCGGGCGAATTGCGACCTCGCCCGGCTCCCTTTTTCTCCTAACCTGGCAAACCTCAAAAATTCCAGCCATTTTCAAATAGCATTAACTCGATTTAATCTCTAAAATCAGGAGACTTTAACGTTACGGAACTATCCCGTTGGGTTGGTTCTCTTGGTATTCAAAGGAAAATAGCGATGTCATTTGATCGGATTGTCAAACTGCTGTTGATTTTCGTCCCGATTGCAATTGTGGCGGAATTGGCCCACGCTGACCCCGTGCTGGTGTTTTTCCTGGCCGCGCTGGCCGTGATTCCGCTGGCTGATGTCATTGGGGAGGCGACGGAAGAATTAGCGGTGCATACCGGCCCCAAAATTGGCGGTTTGCTGAATGCTACGCTGGGCAATGCCGCCGAACTCATCATCACCATTTTTGCGCTGCGCGCCGGACTGCTGGAACTGGTGCGTGCCTCGATTGCCGGTTCGATTCTAGGAAATCTGCTGCTGGTGCTGGGTCTCAGTATTTTTCTGGGCGGCTTCAAAAACGGCATCCAGACTTTTGACCGGCGGACGGCAGGCTTAAACGCCACCATGCTGATTCTGGCGGTGGTAGCGCTGCTCGTACCATCGCTGTTTGACGCGGCATTGGTGGAAAACCGCGCCGCCGAACTCGGCCTGAGCGAAGGCACAGCGGTGGTCATGATCGTGATTTACGGCTTAAGCGTCTTTTACGCCTTCCGCCAGGGCGACCCCATCACCCGCGAACCCGCCGCCGAAGAAACCCACAAAGCCAAGTGGAGCGTGCGGACGGCGTTGGCCGTGCTGGCGGTGGCGACGGTGGGGATTGTGATTATGAGTGAAGTGCTGGTCGGTGCGGTGGAACATGTTACGGAAACGCTGGGCCTGACCGAGTTTTTTATCGGCATCATCATCATTCCGCTGGTCGGCAACGTGGCCGAACATCTGGTAGCGGTGCAGGTCGCCATTAAAAACAAGATGGAACTGAGCATGGCGGTTTCGCTGGGTTCCAGTTTGCAGGTGGCGTTGTTTGTCGCACCCGTGCTGGTCTTTATCAGCCTGCTGATGGGCGGCGAGACCCTGCTGCTGGTATTTAACAACTTTGAACTGATCGCATTGGTGGCGGCCTCACTCATCGCTGCCTTTATCGCCCTGGACGGCGAGTCTACCTGGCTGGAAGGCGCGATGCTGCTGGCGGTTTATATCATTATCGCCATCGCCTTTTTCTATCTGCCTGCGTCCACGCAGATTCACCCGTAACTCCAGTCGTAAAAATTGTGTTGGGGCGAGTTTTGACATCTGCCCCAACCACTTCCTTAGCGGCATTCCCCATCCGCAAACAAACGATAACCTGCTAAAATCGCCACGTCCGAGATTTCAATTCCCCACTTGTTATTTTAGAACATAGGTTCTAAAATAGAAGGATTACTCACACCTAACAATGTCCGTAGAAAACCGTTAGGGTTCTGTTTCATTACTTCTGTCCGCCTTCAAGTGAATGTACAATTAACACACAATGCTGAATTAACGGAGACCGTATGGCGATTAAGACGGATTCCCGGCGGCGTGCGCCGAAAACCAAACAACAACCCCTGCCGCCGTTCATCGCAAATTATTTGCCGGGCTGGCTTATGCTCGCGGCGGTGATGGTGATTTTGCTGCCGAATCTGCTGGTGGTGACGTTCAGTGTCGCCGGACAGGTCATCAGCCGGGTTCCCGGTGCGGTCAGCAGTGTTTTTGCCGGTATTGGCAGCCTGTTTGCCGGGCCAAACAACCTCGCCCCGCTCTTTACGAATGAAATTGACCATTGGGCGGGCGATATTGAGCGTTGGGCGAACGAAAATCAGGTTGATCCCAATCTCCTGGCAACGGTCATGCAGATTGAATCCTGCGGCCACCCGACCATTAGCAGTTCTGCCGGGGCGCAGGGCTTGTTCCAGGTGATGCCCTTCCACTTTACGGCGGGCGAAAACCAGCTTGACCCCAATACCAACGCCAAACGCGGCGCGGCCTTTTTGAAATACTGTACGGATTATGCCAACGGCGAT
>DATALK010000611.1:0-1671 GCA_036261085.1 Phototrophicaceae bacterium
AAAAAAGGCGCGGAGCGTTTCGCTCTGCGCCTTTGGGTTCCCGTTGTCCGTTCGGTTCAACGAACCGCTGCCCACCCAGCACGTAACGCTCCACACGCCTCTATGTGGCCTTTAAAGTAGAAATAATAGTAGGCGAAACGAGCGTTAATCGAAGTCATTGCTGGTTGAACTTTATTGATCCCATCTGCGCAGAGCGTAACACACGTCTATTCAAACTGTCAACTAACCACCGCCGGAATTTGCCCCAGCGTAAAATTTCCGTTCAGGCTGCACAACCAGGACTGTGCGTGATAAACAAGAAAGCAACCCAACCGGCCTACAAAGTCGGATTCAACGCCTGCCGCAGACGCGCCGCCAGCGTTCGCACGGCTTCCACACCGTTTTTGCCCGCTTTCACCAGCGCGCTGCCGACGATAAAGCCATCAACCAGCCCATTCATCCCGCGCGCCTGTTCCGGGGTGCTGATGCCAAAGCCCATCACCAGCGGTTTATCCGCTTTCGCCCGCACCCGTGCGATAAACGCGGCCAAATCCGGCGGTAATTCCGTCCGCGCGCCGGTGACACCGGTCAGCGACACCACATAAATAAAACCTGTCGCCTGCTGATTCACCAGTTCAATGCGGGCATCGTTGCTGGTCGGGGCGAGGAAAAACACCAGCGCCAGCCCTTCCCGCGCGCAGGCCGCTGCCGCCAGCGCCGCTTCTTCCGGCGGCAAATCCGGCACGATCAGCCCGTCCGCGCCAGCAGCTTTCGCATCCACCACGAACTTTTCGATACCGTAAGCCAACAGCGGATTGAGGTAGCTCATCATGAGCATTGGCTGCGTCACGCCGCGCCCGCGTAGGGTACGCACGGCTTCCAAACACTTACGAACGGTGATGCCATTTTCCAGCGCAATCTGCGTAGCGGCCTGAATCGTTGGCCCGTCCGCCAGCGGATCGCTGAACGGCAGACCGATTTCAAAACCGTCCACGCCCGTTTCTGCCATCGCCGTAATCGCGTCCAGCGAAGTCGCATAATCAGGATAACCAATCGGGAAATACGGCAGGAACGCCGCTCGCCCCTGCGCCTTCGCCTGGGCGAATAAGGCCGCTATCGTCTCAATGCCACTCATCCGAACGGCAGTATTCATCACTCACCATCCCCTACGCGCAAAATTTTTGCATCCACAAATTTGTCGCCATCAAAACTCAGGCGCACACCTTCACACCAGCTACAAGCCCCGCCCCAGGCCATATGGTCAGCCTCCGGCAGGCAACCCACCGCCTGCGCCTCAACAATGCCGCCATGTGAGACCACCAGGGCCGCGCCACCCAGCGGCAGCGCTGCCGCTACCGCCTGCAAAAATTGGGCCTGCCGCTGCACAAACCGACTGGTCGCCCCGCCGCGTTGGGCCGCTTCCCCCCATATGGCAAAACCCGCATCCCAACGGACTTCCGCTTCAACACTATCATTAAGAGCCGCCAGTTCTTCAAACTGTTCGTCCACCGCAAAACCCATCGCTACGGCGGTCTCATAAGCCCGCGGCACAGTGCTGGTAATCACGCGAGCAAACGGCCCGGTGGTCGCACCCACCCGCCGCGCCAGTTCCACCCCCGCTTGCGAGAGATTTTGTCCCGGTTTCATCCGCATCGTGTGCCGCCGCAGTTCGATATACCGCAACCAGCCACC
>DATALK010000060.1:0-1646 GCA_036261085.1 Phototrophicaceae bacterium
CCGGCGAGCAGCCCGCTGATCTCGTTTTTATCAAAGAGTTGATCGAGACTGGGAAATATAAGGCGGTCATTGATCGCTGTTTCCCGCTGGAACAGGCCGCCGCCGCCCACCGCTATGTGGAAACCGGCCACAAAACCGCCAGCGTGGTGCTTACGGTGGCGTAGTCATTTAGTTAAACGCCTGCCGCCACGATCAGGACGGCAGGCACACCATTATTGGCCGCGCTAATCCAGCGCATCGTCCAGCTTGTGCGCGGCGTCCACATCGTTGCCCGGCGCGAAAATGCGCGTAATCCAGTAAATCGAATCCTGTTTGGTTTCATCCGTAGAATCCACCAGAAAGACCTGTTTGGCAAACTCGGCCAGGTCTTCCATGACGCGCTCGTAACGATAGTAAGCCAGCACCAGCGGATGGATGTCCGTTGGCCCGTAGCCCTGGAAAAACAGCGCTTCATGGCGCGGATCGGCGATAAAACCGCCCACCGTGACAAACATCAGGTCACGCTCTTTGGGCGCGAGCATCGGCTGATCCCAATCTACCACATACAGCCTGTCCGGTTCGGCCAGCAGCAGATTACCCGGGTGAATATCGGCATGGCACAGCACTCGCTCACATGGTTGGCCGTGCAGTCGTTGGCTTAACTGCTGGACGCGCGCCACGATGCCATTAATTTCCGCCTGCCGCGCCTGCCAGAAATCGGCCAACTGCCGTTGCAACGAATTATCAAAGTTTTGACGGTCAACAGCCGTTTGCAGTTGGTTCATCAACGGATACCATTTGGGATGGGGGATAAAGGTTTCCTGGGGCAGCCGCGCCAGCAAATCAGCGGAAAGCGGGGTGGTATGCAGTTGTTTAACCACCGCGCCAAACTCAAGCCACTGGCGATCCGACAGGCGGGTTTCACTCCCCGGCTGTCCGTCAATAAAGGGGTACAGCAGCACATGGTACTCGTTGCTCTGCCCCCACAATTTCTCGGTGACAGTGGGCAGCGGCGCGACCACCTGCGCCAGCCCATGCTGTTGCAGATAACGCGGCAGGCGAACGCTCAATTCGTTCACTGCCTCCGCTTTCACCTTCAAAAAATACGGCTGACTGTCCGCCCACACGCGGCACTATTTCCGAATGCACCCCACCTGACGGGTGCGTTCGGTTTCTGGGGCAAACGCCGCTGGGCGGCGCCGGAGGCTGAAAGCCCTCCGGCTGAATCTACAAAGCCCGCTCAAAGCGGGCTGCCGGAGGCGGCAGTGTTCATCCAGCAATCCGGCGTGCAGTCGGCTTTTTGAATCATCGCTCAGGCATACTTCCAGCCAGAACCCCCAGCACTATTTTCGAATGTCCCCGCCTGACGCAATCTGAGCCGTTCTGATCTTTTGCGGTATAATTCTGGCACTGCAAAGCAGCGAGGCTCTATGCTGGAAAAACTGCCGATTACGGATGAACAAATTCGCGCGTGTTTACAGGAAACGTATGGCCTGACCGTTACCGAGATTGAATTTTTGCCGCTGGGCTACGATGCGGCGGCCAGTGTGTACCGCGTGTGGGCGGACAGTCAGCCGTATTTTTTGAAGGTGAAAGCGGAGGCAGTGAACGAATTGAGCGTTCGCCTGCCGCGTTATCTGCAACAGCATGGGCTGGCGCAGGTGGTC
>DATALK010000614.1:0-2247 GCA_036261085.1 Phototrophicaceae bacterium
TTCGATCTGTCAAGGCAAAACACCTGCTGCCAGCCGGTATCCTGTGATAAAATTAAGGAGTTGAAAGAAAGGAAAAACGATCTTGAAACTGGCGCTGATTGGCGGGGGCGGCGTGCGCGCGCCGGAGTTTGTACGCGGCGCGCTGGCGTTTGCCGCCGATTTGGATTTGCAGGAACTCTGGCTGATGGATGTTGACCCAGCGCGGCTGAAAGTGATCGCGCCGCTGTGTCGTCAGCTTGTGGAGCAGGCGGGGTCGCCGTTCCGGCTGTTGGAAACATTGTCACTGGACGCGGCATTACGCGATGCCGACGTGATTGTAACCACGCTGCGCGTAGGGTTCGAACACGGGCGGGTGTTGGATGAACGGATTGCTTTAAAGTATCACGTTCTGGGCCAGGAAACCACCGGTGCGGGCGGCATGGCGATGGCGATGCGCAGTATTCCGGCGCTGATCCAGGTGGCGGAACGGGCGGAACAGTTAGCGCCGCGCGCCTGGACGTTTAATTTCACCAATCCGGCGGGGCTGGTGGCGCAAGCGCTGCATATGGCCGGTTTCCGGCGCATTGTTGGTATTTGTGACAGCGCCAACACGGCCCAGCATGAGATCGCTCACTGGCTTAAGGTGGACGCGGACGCGGTGAAAACGGAAGTGTTTGGCCTCAATCACCTGTCGTGGACACGGCGAGCGATGGTGCAGGGGCGCGACAGGCTGCCGGAACTGCTGCGCCAGCCGGAGTTTATTAATGCCACCCATCTGCGCTTCTTTGGGCCGGATTTGGCGCGGCAGATGGGGATGTTCCTGAACGAGTACCTGTTTTATTACTATTTCCGCGATATAGCTGTGGAGCGAATTCTGGCGGAAGAGGTCACACGCGGCGAAGAAGTGGAACGTCTCAATCAGCAGCTTTTTGCCACGCTGGCGCAGTGTGCGCCGGAGGCGCTGCTGACCGAATACGAAGCCTATAACCGCCGCCGAAGCGCGAGCTACATGGCTTATGCCGAGGCCGATGAAAGCCTGCGCGAACAGCGGTCTAACCCCACGAGCGGGGAAGCCGTCGAGGCGTTGCATCAAGCCAATGTCGGCGGCTATGCGGGGGTGGCGCTGCGCACAGCGCTGGCCTTAAAACAGGACAGACCGCTGCGGATTGGTCTGAATGTACCCAATGGCGGCGCGATTAACGGGGTGCGCGCCGATGATGTGGTGGAAGTGACCTGTCTGGTGGATGGCAGCGGCATTCAACCGATAACGATTGGCGATGTGCCCGAAGGCGCTTATATCCTGATGCGGGCCGTTAAACACTACGAGCGGTTGGCGGCGCAGGCGATTTTGAATCGGTCACGGGAACTGGCGGTAGAGGCGCTGGCGGCGCACCCGCTGGTGGGTTCGTATGCCTTGGGGGAAACATTGGTCAGTGATTATCTGCAAGCCCATCGAGATGATGTCGGAGATTGGTGATGAAGTACGACATTCTGCTGCAAGGCTGCTATTTTTTCGATCAGATTTTTTCCGGGATGCCCGAATTCCCGGCGCTGGGACGGGAAATTTTTGCCAGGGATTTAACCACCACCGGCGGAGCCATGTTCATCACGGCGGCGGCGCTGCGGCGGTTAGGCACGCGCGTGAGTTGGGCGGCAACCTTTGGTAACGATTATTACAGCAAGTTTGTGTATGATCTGGCGCAGGGGGAGGGGGTGGATTTAGCGTTTGCCAAACACATTGACCGGCCTTATCGTCTGGTCACAACGTCGGTGCCATTTCAGGGGGAACGCGCTTTTATCACTTATGCTGACCCGGAACCAGAGGATGAGCAAGGCTATTCGTTAAAAGTGGTGGAGCAGTGTGATTTTAAACACCTGCACTTTGGTGGCTTTATCGCCTATCACGACTTGAAGCCGCTGGCAGATTTAGCTCATCAAAAAGGCGCAACCGTTTCGATGGACTGCCAGGATGGGGATTATTTGCAGCAGCCTTGCGCCTGCCAGGATGCGCTGTCGTTAGTGGATATTTTTATGCCGAATGCCCGCGAAGCCCGGTTGATTACGGAAACGGAGGATGTTCCCGTAGCCGTACAAAAACTGACCGAACGGGCCAAACTGGTGGTGGTCAAAGATGGGGCGAACGGGGCGTGGGTGGGGCAGGGCGGCGAAATTCTGCACGCCCCGGCCATAGCTGTCGGGCCAGTGGTGGACACTACCGGCGCGGGCGACTGCTTTAATGCCGGATTTTTATACGGTCAGGTGGTGGAA
>DATALK010000615.1:0-5031 GCA_036261085.1 Phototrophicaceae bacterium
GGAAAAACGCTGGGAAGCGGCGGAAACGTCGTATGCGGCGGCGATCCAGGCGGGGAAGGAACTGCTGGCAACCGCCTTCACCGATGCCGGGCGGCGGACGGAGATCGCCGAAAACATCGAGATGCACAACCGCCTGGTGCAGATCAGCCTGAACTTGCAATCCGATCCGCACTATGTCCGTCAAAGTTTGGTGTATGCCGAAAGCGGCAAAGCCCGCACCTTCCTTGACCAGATGAGCCAGGGGGATTTCCCGCCGCCGGAGGAACTGCCCGCCACGCTGGTCAAGCAGGAGCGAGACTTGCTTGAAGAAAAACGTCAGCTTGTGATCCAGTTGTCGGCGTCCAATCTGGCGCATGAGGCCAAGACTGCCAACCAATCCGCTGCGCGCCCACTGAGGGATTTAGGCCAGCGGCACGAAACGATTCAAACGGAGCTGCGGCAGGTTTGGGAGCAAATGAACCACTATCCCCAGGCGCAGGAATATGTCGCACTGCGGCGCGGCGATTCGCCCGAATGGGATGACTTAACCGGACTGGTCGAGAAGCTGGGTTCGCAAACCGCCCTGGTCGAGTTCTACCTGCTCAATGACCAAATTGTGGTTTTTGCCCTGCGCGCCGGGTGGTCACAGCCCCACGTCTACACCGTACCAATCAGTCAGGAGAAACTGTGGTATCGCTACGTGCAACCCTACCGGGATGAAGTCGGTTACAACCGCACCGCCGAACGCCAGAGCCATGCCGAATGGCGCAAACTGGGAACGCCGCTGCTCGAACCACTGCTCGACCTGCTGGACGACATCCGCACCGTCTATTTCGTGCCGCACGGGCTGCTCCATCTGCTGCCCCTTCATGGGATGCTGGTACGCGGCGAGGCTTTCATCCAGCACTATGCCGTCGCCTACGCGCCGTCGGCAGGCGTGCTTTCCCGTCTGCTGAATGACCGTCAGCCGCGTGCCACCAACGGCCAAACACTGATTATGGGTTATACCCCAAATGTGGCTGAACGTAACCTGTTTGTCGGTGAAGAGGCGGCCATCGCGCAGCTTTACAAGGGAACACCCTTGATGGACGAACAGGCCAATGGGGAGCTGCTGCGCCAAAACGCGCCTCAGGCCGACATCATTCATCTCTCGTGTCACGGAATCTTTGACTCGCGTGATCCCCTGAATTCACGGGTGCAGTTGGCTGATGGGGATTTCACCGCCCGCGACTGGATGAAACTGCGCCTGCACGCCGATTTGGTCACACTTAGCGCCTGCCAAACCGGTATTGCTGACATCCGCCAGGGGGACGAAATCGCCGGACTGACCCACGCCCTGCTCTATGCCGGCGCAAACTCAGCACTGGTCACGCTGTGGTCGGTGAACGCCGCATCAACCCAGGAGTGGATGCAAGATTTTTACGGCGCAATTCATAATAGTTCCGGCAGCGCACCGCTGTCGAAAGCGCAGGCGTTTCAACAGGCTACCTTAAACCTGCGCGCCCACTATGATGATCCATACTACTGGGCACCCTTTATTCTGGTTGGCCGTTAATCACACAGGAGAAACCACAATGGACGAAACTTTTGATTTCTGGTACTATGAAGAATTAACCTCGCCGACAATAGCAGTGGATGAATCGGTCAAATCCCTGCCGCAGGATGCAGATTTAACGAAAGAACAGGCGGCGGCGCAAGCCCGCGCTACGGCGCAGGGCATCGTGCGGGTTGACCAACCGCGTTGGACGGCGATTGACCCGGTTGAGCACAAACTGCTGACATCCGGGGCCGATGCTCATTATTTTTTTGTGCGCCTCGGTTTCCAATTTGATCTGACCGAAGCTGGACGCAGCGGCAAGGCGCAGTTCACTTTCGCCCGCTGCGAGGCGCGTCTCTGGCCGGTCAGCGGTACCGTCTATCCCAGGGTGTACGAAGTCATCCCGCGTGATTTCTATGAGGGAGAAGCCCGGCAGATCCAGGTCGAATTGGGACCGGAGATCAAGGTTGGTGATACTAGTGCGTCACTCGGCAAAGTCAGCACCAGTTTTGCCGTTGGCAGGTTAGAACCGGTTGTCGTCGGTTTCCCAGGTGAGGACGAGCGCGCCCCGTATTGGGAACTCCGTCCTAAGAGTAAATCGCTGCTCGGTACTCGTCATCTCTGGATGGTGCTTGAAGTCCCCAACGGATGCCCCGGTGTGCGCCTGTCGACTCGTGCGATGGGTGATATTCAAACTTATTTTGGGCCGGTGCCGGTTGGCCCGAAGCAGCGCGAGTGGGAAACCCGTCCGAGTATTGTGATTACCTGAGAACACATCGCCCTGTCGCCTCTTGACAGCCACCTTTCCGGTCAATGGAAACGCTGCGAGCGGTGGCCGATGATGTAACCGACCTCACCATCAAACTCGTGCTTCAGGAGTGGGGAAAGTCGAGGATGCCAAAGCCACCGTCATCCAAGACAAAATCGAAACCGACTATGGCCGCCGTCTGGCCCTCGACAGCCTGCGCGATCTGGTACTGAGCATAGACACCCGGTCAGGGCCTTGGGCAAAAGATTCCCGATCCACCCCCGGAAGATTCACTCACCGGAACGATCAAACGGCGCGATCTGCTCGGAGGTGTACGCCACGTCTACTATCAAGCTGCTTGGCTCACACGAAACACCGCGTGGATAAGGTTTTTTGCTACTAACCAATGGTGCAGATTATAAGGAAAACTCAGCAATACTGGTACGGAAAGGGTCATCAGGATGTAACTGACGATCCAAAGCGATTAAGACGTTAAACATGGCGGCAGTGTACGCTAGCCGGGCTTGAAGGTGATGGGCAGTCCGATGAAACATCTGCTTGGCACGACAGACCACCGTGAGCAACGAAAAGGTGGTTTCAATGCCCATTCGGTCATTCCACATTCCTTTCAGACACAGTTTCAAATTGTCGGGAATACCCGCTTTGCAACGAAAGCCGAGATCAGCCAGGCCGATGCCATCGGCACGCAACAACTCGACCAGCGGCAGAAAGTCCTGGTCACTCTGATGCATCGGCAACCAATGCCAACCGACTACCTGTCCCAAACGATTGAGAATCCAGCACCGTTTCACCCCAATCGACCAGCGCCCTTTGTCCTTATTCTTCGTCCCGATTTGGTGAGCCGAGCGGCCTTCACAAATGGGAAACAGCAATTCAATCGGGAAACTATCGATGACATTGAGCAAACTGGGGTCAGCCAACAACTGGTCAGCGCGGTGTTCATGCCGTCGCCGTTGTTTTTGAAGCGCCGTCCGCTCTGGCAAGCCAGCGAACAGTCCGTCATAATCCCGTTTCAGCCAGCGGTAGTATGCTCGAAAGCGTCCGCCTTTCAACGCAAACAGAATACCTATCGTAATCACCTCGCTTGGATACAGCTTCGCGTTGCGTTCTTTCGCCACCACACCCAATCCGTCATCGACAGCACAAAAAATCAGGATGATAATCAATTCCGTCGTCATGAGTCACCTTCAATGTGGTTTCAGCACCTTTATTGTCGGCTGTTCTCATGACGATTTCAATTTGCACCATTGGTTACTATAGGGTTCGAGAATCGGTTGGATAGCCTGAGTCGTGCGTTTTCTCTCGCCCCAAATGGCTTATCAGAGGAGATGTTTAGGAGATATAAAACAAATAACCTCATCAAAACTGTATTGTTATCAGAATTATTAATTTAGCTCCAACGGGTGTTGGGGTCACACCTTTACCCGCGCTAAATGGGGCTATCCAACGGCTGCTTGACCAACTCTATTGGGATATGCCTCTACCATTAGCCCCCGTTACGGACAAACATGTCCCCAGTACCGAACGCAACCGCCTCATCTGCGCTCGCTACGCTGCCGGGGAGACTCTCGAAGCTATCGCTGACGATTTCGACCTCTCCCCCAACGGATTTACAACTCATCCGCCATTGGTGTTAATGAACTACTCCGTAGCAAGCTACGGAGTATCACTTGCAAATACACAGTCGCGCAGCAAGCTGCGGGGTATTAGACCCAAAACTTGAATAAATACAAGCTGAAAATAGTGATCGTGAACAGCGGTGCATTATTGACACAGGTAGGCCATCCCATCAATTCTGATGGGACAACCTGAAGATTCTTCCGTATACCCGTGGATTGCTGGACACTATCCGACGTTCTTGACTTTCCCAACCACCCAAGCGCACCTGTTCTATATGGCAGCACTGCTTACAGCCGCCTTGAACTGAATTAGTTCTTGGGTTGTTGGGTGATGGTACTCATCCCCTGAACCTTTTGGGTCAATCGCGGCGTGCCATAGTATGTGACTTTACTGGCTCCGCTGAGTTGAATATCCAATGTCTTTTCGGCCCAGATGTCCGCCGTCCCCAGACCCTCGATGGAGACTCTGGCATCCTGGGTCTTTAAAGCCTGCGCCTGGTACTTACCGTCACCTTTGATGGTGATGACCTGCGTGTTGGCCGAACCGGCCAGGGTGATTTCGCTGCGTCCTTCCAGATTAATAGCCAGCGTTTCGGTGGTGATGCTATTCGCGGTCACTTTCCCATCGCCTTTGAGCAGCAGTTTGGGGAAATTTTTCACCCGTAAGGTGTACCGAATGGATTGGCTGGGTCGAAATGGCCGGTTGTCGTAGCTAATGAACAGCGTATCTCCTTTCACCTCCGTGGTGATATGCTTGACGATGTTATCATCCGTTTCGATGGTTAATCCCTGTTCTGTACCCTGAACAATGGTAAGATCGCCGATACCTTCGAGAGCCAGGGTGTTGAAGTTGCCGATTTGGCGCGTTTCTGTGATGATTTTGCCAGAGCCTTGTTCGGCGAACACCGCGTTGGCAACAAACAGCGCCAGGGTGAAGGCGCCACCGCCCACGATCAAGGCCAGAATGAATGTCCCGATTGTCATTTTCCGCATTTCCTCTCCCTTGTTTTTCTGAGTTTTGGTTACAGGTTGCCGATATAGAACAAGTGCGCTTGGGTGGTTCACGACCCGGTATCGCCAGCCGCTTGCGCTGCGGGCAGGAGGTAGGGTCGCGCAAATCGCTGATC
>DATALK010000616.1:0-1969 GCA_036261085.1 Phototrophicaceae bacterium
TTCGAGTTCACAGCGCTGCCAGGCCCACGTCAGCAAGGTGAGGGCTGAGAAAGGCAGTTGCCAGTGGCCGTCTTGCCATCCGGCATTGACGAGATCGAAGTTCGGGTAGTTGGTCGCGCACCCACTGGACAAAAATTACCCCCGCTTGCTGCTCTTTGCAGGCGAGTCTTAGGTTGATGCCTATGGGTTGCCAAACCCGCCCTCACGGCAAACCGCCAACACAATTTTGGTGATTGGACTGAGCGCCGGAGGCAGCGGCTAACGCTGACTCTTATTCAAGAGTTGGTTGCCGAGGTCAACAAACCAGGGTATGGGATTGCTTTTAGCGGCTAACATGCGGCTCCGACGCTGCTGCCATTCGGCTTTCAGATTCGGCATTTGGAGCAGTTCCCGGACTTTTGCCAGCGTTTCGCGCCCGTTATCGTAAAAATAGAGCAAGCCGTAATTATCCCGCAAATCCGTCCAGTTGCCGCCGCGCAGCGTGCTGACAAACAGGGACGGCGTGCCTAATAAAGCGGCTTCGGTTCCCATTGTGCCGCCTTCACCAATATACATGGTCGCAAACGCCAGCAGGTGATGCACTTTTTCCGGCGGGAAGGTCGTGACCAACCCGGCAAATTCGGGGTCAATGTCGCCTCCTTCCACCGAGAGTAACACCCGCCCATGCTGCGCCAGTTCGCGGATCAACTGGCCCTTTTCCTGGCCGCTTAAGCCGTGTTCGCCGATGTCGTGGGTCGCCCCCCAGGCCACAAAGCGCACGACAAAATAAGTTTCATCCGGCGATAATCCCAACGACTCCAACTCGCGCGCGTCCGGTGTAAACACATCCGGGTGCAAATAGGCCAATTCCTGGAAACTGTTATATCGGATTTGTTTCTTACCCAGGTTACGAGTAAACACATCGGGGGTGGCAATAACCGTCGCAAACGGTTGAAAGAGGAGGTGCTGTTCAACGGCATGGTCGGTATCGGTCAACGCCAGATAGGGCCTACCCATCAGCAGCGCGGGCAGGCCAACGGTGGGATTGCCCATGCTGATAAACAGGTCGGCCCGCAAATGGCGGGCAATCTGATAGGTGGGCCAGGGCCGCAGCAGCAGTTCTTTCACCAGCGCCAGCTTCCCCTTTTGCCGCGTGTAAACGATTTTATAGGGCAGTTGATAATGATCGAGCAGATAAACAATGATTTCTCGATCCAGGGCGGAGAATAACACCTGATGGCCCTGCGCCACCCACTCGCGGGCGAGATTGCGAAATAAATGCACATCCGCGGGATGGCTGAGATCAAATAAAATGTTGGACATGGATTTTCCTGTTCATAAACCGCCTAAGTCAGCGGCTTGACCGTCAAAATTCGTTCCCAATTGCGCGTGACCTGGCGCATATCATGGGTCTCGCGGACGGTTAACGCTTCGGCGCTGAATTGAGCGTAGCGCTCCGGGTCGGTCAGCAGCCCTAACAATCGCTCCGCCACCAGATGGGGATCCGCCGGAGAATCAACCAGATAGCCATTTTTTCCATCGCGTACCACCGTCCGGCAGGAACCCACATCGGTTAAAAGTACCGGTAGCCCGGTACTCATGGCTTCCAGGGCCACGACGGGCAGCCCTTCATGTTCGCTCAATAACACCAGCATCCGGCTCTGGCGCAGATAATCCACCACATTATCTTGCCAGCCCACAAAGGTTACGCCCGCCCCAACATGCAGGGTATCTGCCAGGGTTTCCAGGTTATCGCGTTCGGCCCCATTGCCAATAATCAGCAGATTGGTTTCCGGGCGCGTTTGCCGCATTTCAGCCAGCGCTTGCAGTAGCAAATCAACCCGCTTGGGAAAACGCAGATAGCCCACAAAACTCAGATCGTATTGTTTCGGCACTTGCGGGTCAGGATAAAAAGCCGTCGTATCCACCGGGTTCAGCAGGGTAAAAACGCGCTCCGGCGCCAGGCCCGCCTGAATTAACCCCTGCCGTT
>DATALK010000620.1:0-5673 GCA_036261085.1 Phototrophicaceae bacterium
AACTATGAAGACGCGCTGCTCATCAGCGAGGAAATGCTGCGCCAGGATAAATTTACCAGCATCCACATCGAGAAACACGAAGTGGAAGCGCGCGATACCAAGCTGGGGCCGGAGGAAATTACCTACGACATTCCCAATGTCGGTGAAGACGCGCTGAAAGACCTGGATGAATTTGGTATCGTTCGCATTGGCGCGGAAGTTGGCCCGAATGATATTCTGGTCGGCAAGATTACGCCCAAAGGCGAAAAAGAACTCAGCCCGGAAGAAAAGCTACTGCGGGCGATTTTCGGTGAACAGGCGCGCGAAGTGAAAGACTCGTCACTGCGGCTGCCGCACGGTGAAAAGGGCAAGGTCGTGGATGTGAAGACCTTCACCCGCGATGAACATCCTGATCTGCCCGCTGGGGTCGAGAAGATGGTGCGCGTTGGTGTGGCCCAGAAGCGTAAGCTGACCGTCGGTGACAAGATGGCCGGGCGGCACGGGAACAAGGGTGTTATCTCCAAAATCGTTCCGATTGAAGATATGCCGTATCTTGGTGATGGCCGTCCCGTTGAAATCATTCTCAATCCGCTGGGTGTGCCAGGGCGTATGAACATCGGCCAGGTGTTGGAAATTCATCTGGGTTGGGCTGCTGATCGCCTGGGCTTCCGTGCGGTGACGCCGGTTTTTGACGGCGCGAAAGAATTTGAAATTCAGGCCGAACTGGCGCGGGCGTGGATGATTGAATATGCCTGGGATGTGATTAGTGATCGCGCCTGGGAGTGGATTAAACAGTTTAATTACGACCCCGAAGAACTCGAAGACGAAAACGAAGTTCGCCGCCTGTATATCCATGACTGGTTGGGCGGTAAGGGCGAATACGATGTTGATCTGCTGATCACGGACGAGACTTATGCGCGCCGCGCCGTCCTGCGGGAGTGGATTGACGAGAAGGGCGTTAATCCCGATGATGTGTTGTTGTTTAGTACTGAAGGTGTCAACGTAGCGGAACGCCGCCGTCGTGACCAGAACATGGTGGATGTTGGGCTGCGGCTCTGGATGCAGTGGGCGAACCCGGACTTTTATGTCCCGCCGGAAGCCACCAGTAAAGAACTCCTTCAGTTGGCGGGACGGGTGATGTTTGAAACCGGTAAGCCGGTGCCGATCTATGGTAAACATCTGCTGTATGATGGCCGCACGGGTGAGCCGTTTGATCGCCCGGTGACTGTCGGCATTATCCATATGCTGAAGCTGGCGCATCTGGTTGAAGACAAGGTTCACGCTCGGTCTACCGGCCCGTACAGTCTGGTGACCCAGCAGCCACTCGGTGGTAAAGCGCAATTCGGCGGCCAGCGCTTTGGTGAAATGGAAGTGTGGGCGCTGGAAGCCTACGGCGCGGCCTACACGCTGCAAGAAATGCTTACCGTCAAATCCGACGATGTGCAGGGGCGCGTGAAGACCTATGAAGCCATCGTTAAGGGTGAGCCGATTGAAGAACCCGGTATCCCGACCAGCTTCCGCGTTCTCGTGAAAGAACTGCAAAGTCTGGGGCTGGCGGTGGAAGCCATCGGCGAGAACGGCGACGTGATTAAGTTCGGCAAGGACGAAGAAAAAGCCCGGATGCCGAAGATGCCCACTGGCTTGTTAAGCCTGGCGAGTGATAACGTCGAGTAAATTGATAAACGATCTCCAGGAAGAGGCGGCTCACCAGCTGCCTCTTTTGTTTTCCGCAAACGCTGCGTTTTAGCTCAACTTGTACCCGAACTTCCGTAACAGATTTTTGCGCCAGGCGATGCCCGCTTCGTCTTCAATGCCCTGCGTTTTTAATCCATCAATCACACCCAGAATGCCGCGTCCCTGGTCGGTTTCCGCCAGAATGACCTGCGTGGGATTGGCGGTGGCGCAAAAAACCCGCGCCACTTCCGGCACATTCTTAATGGCGTTCAAAACGTTGACCGGGTAAAAACCTTCACCCAGGAAGACAATAAAACTGTGTCCGGCAGCGAGCGCCAGCGCGTTCTTTTTTGCCAGTTCGATCAGGGTCTCGTTGTTGCCGCTCCAGCGTACCAGACACGCGCCGGATGCCTCACAAAACGCCAGCCCAAACTGAATGCCCGGTACGGCAGTCACCAGCGCTTCATGAATATCCTCTACTGTTTTAATGAAGTGGCTTTGGCCGAGGATAAAGTTAATATTTTCCGGTTTTTCAATGGTAACGGTTGTCAGTTCCATCAGTCTGTACCCCCATGCAGGTGTTCTCGAATGCGTATTTGCGGGACGAGCATACCCATAATTGGCCGCTTCTGCACGGTTAGTCTGCGGTTTTGTTTGCCCTTCAATTCGCCTCTTGACTCTCAAGTCACTTGAGGGTGCATTATAGAAGGTCAGAGGCAGTGGACAATCCAGCCAACCCAGCTAGGTAAGGAGCACGCAGATGTTCAAAATTGGTGATTTTTCTCGGCTGACACAGGTTCCCGTGAGCGCCCTGCGGTATTACGATGAATTGGGGCTGCTCAAACCAGCGCAGATTGACCGGTTTACGGGCTATCGTTATTACTCACTCGACCAACTGCCCCGGTTGAATCGGATTCTGGCGCTGAAAGACCTGGGCTTGTCGCTGGAACAGATCGCCCAACTGCTGGATGACAACCTCACGCCGGAGCAGATTCGCGGCATGTTCCGGCTGAAACAAGCGGAACTGCAACAGCAGGTTCGGGCGGAGCAGGCGCGTTTGCTGCGCGTTGAGACCCATTTAAAACAGATCGAAGCCGAGAACCAGATGCCCGCCTACGAGGTGGTGCTAAAAGCGCTGCCGGGGCAGAGGGTTCTGGCCTTGCGCCAGGTTGTGCCAACCACCAATCATGTTGGTTTGCTGCATAATGAAGTTGAGCGCGCTATCTGTGACGCCCGCATCCCGATTATCGCGCCGGTACTCTCGATTTATCATGATGAGGATTTTAAGGCGGTGGATGTGGACGTCGAAATTGTCTATCCGGTAGCGGCTGAGGCTCCGGCGGCGCTGGAATTGGCCGATGGCAGCCAGTTGGTAAAACGGGAAATTCCCCCGTTTGCCCTGGCCGCGACCACTATTCACCGGGGCGCATATCAGCAGTTAGGGCCGGGCTACACCGCCATCGGCCAATGGATTGAAGCCAATGGCTATCAGATTATTGGCGCGGTGCGGGAAGTGTATCTCAAAGTCTCATCAAACGAGACAGAAGCCATCACGGAGATTCAGTTCCCGGTGGCGAAGGTGGAATAAGGTATTTGTTTTAGACCAGCGTTTTTCGGAGGAGGCTTATGGTTTACCTTCCGTACAATCGCCGCTATACTCGATAGGATTGGGCGAAAGGATTAAAGTAACGATGCACATTTATCAGCGCCACGACTGGAATCTCAAGCCGCCGGAAGCGGTTGCCCTGCAAAAACAACTGGTGGGCGAACTGATTACCAACCGACCCATTGTGATAGATAAGCTGCGGTTGGTCGCCGGGGTGGATGTCAGCGTGAAAAATGAGGTCTCCCATGCGGCGGTGGTGGTCGTATCATTCCCGGATTTGCAGCCTGTCGAGACTGTGACCGCCACCCAGCCAACGCCCTTCCCCTATATTCCCGGCTTGCTGAGTTTCCGCGAAGGCCCGGTATTGGCCGAGGCGTTTGCCCAGCTTCAGCACGAACCCGATGTGTTTATCTTTGATGGGATGGGAATCGCGCACCCGCGCCGGATAGGGATTGCGGCCCATATGGGCCTATGGCTGCAAAAGCCGACGGTTGGCTGTGGCAAAACGCTGTTAACCGGAAATTTTGTTGAACCCGGCCTGGAGAAGGGTTCATACAGTGATCTGATTGATCGCAAGGAGTTGATCGGCGCAGTGGTACGGACGCGCACCGGAGTTAATCCGGTGTTTATCTCCCCCGGCCATCTGGCCGACTTACCGACCTCGATTGAGCTGATTTTGCGCTGTACGGTCAAGTATCGCCTGCCAGAGCCAATTCGCATGGCGCACAACGCGGCGGGAGATTTTTAGCGGGTTTCCGCTGCTGGTGATTGAGTCTCAGAAACGCGATAGCTATTACAGGTGGTTGCCCAAGTCCAGATTGCTGCCGGTTCTTCATACCAGACTTTCCATTTGCCGTCTATTTTTTGAAGTGTGTATATAACCGTCTGGGTGTCGGAGCGATCACGGCTTATATATTTGATTTCGGTAGAAACTACCGCACATTGAGAAGTGTAATCCATGATCCGGTTGACATTTTCAACCGTGCCTTCCCAGAATACAGATACATTGTTTTCGGTTAAAACTGACTTGATCCATTCAAGGTTGTTGCCTTCAGCGACTTCATTCAAAGTTGTAACTGGGGCCTGACCGTTTCCAACAGCGTTTCGTATGTGCCAGTATTGGTTTAATACTTCGCGCATTTCAGCCCCATGTTCAATATCAGTTATGCCTAAGAAACGACAAAGAAAGGGGATAGTTGGGATGGAAAACATTATCAGAAAAGCCAGCAGTCGTTTGAGAGTTTTATGGTCGTTCACGTATGCCTCTCAAGAGAAAAACATTGAGGTAATGAGTCTACTGCTATTACACAATAATTCTCTCAAAACCGCACTGTGAGGGTTAACCATTTGTGGCATATGCCTGCATTTGTTTGATGACCTCGCCTAACACATACAGGGCGGTGGACTCACTTTCCCCGGCGGACATAAACGCGATGAGGTAATAGCGCTCGTTCAGCAGAATAATGCCCGCGTCGTTAACGACGCGGCCAGCGGGTGTATCACTGGCGGGCAGAATCCCATCTTTGCCGACATAACTCTGGCTGTATGCGCGTTCAATGGGGGAACGATAGCTGGGGGCGCGAATGGAGAGCAGGGCGCGGGTCGTTTGCAGCGCCGCTTTCAGGTCGAGCGAAGATGTGAAGTATTCGCCGCGCAGGAGAAAATCGTAACCGCGCGCGAGATCGGCAGCCGTGAAGACATTATCAATCTCGTAGCTCGCGCCGCTGAGGTTCACCCGTCGTTGGTCGGATGGGGCAAAGCGGGCATCGCTCAGGCCCACCGTTGGGGTGTTCGGCCAGTTCCAGGTGTGCAGGCCGTTTGCCAGGCCCACCGTTTCCAGCAGGAAGTTATTAAATTTTTCGATGGCGTTTCCCGGCCCCGGGACCCGTTCCGCGACTTCTGCCAGCACGACACCGGTATCGGTGTTGTTGCTGTTAACCGCGACCTGATACAGGGGCGAACTGTCGCTGGTGTCCCGATTTTCCGGCGGTGTGTGCCGCAGATAATACAGAATCAGCCACGCTTTAAAGCAGCTGGCGACGGGGTATAGCTCAAAGGCGTTGATCTGGATGCGGAATTCTTCGTCATAGCGGGCGTTGATACAGCGAAAGTCCAGCGCCATGCGTAACCCACCAAAGACCGATAGCAGATATTCATGAATAGCAGCGGCGGCGGGTGTTTCCTGTTCCCAATCCAAGCTGCGTGCCAATTGAAAAGGGGGTAGAGACAGCAGCCCGACCCCCAATGTCTTCAAAAAATGACGACGATTCAACCACTTACCCTGCGCTAAAAAACCGACTTTAGCCTACGAGGAAGCGCTTCATTAATACAGTTGAGGATATTCATGACGCGCTGGTGACTGCCGTACCGGGCATTCAGTTTGGGCTGGCGTTTTGTGAGTCATCCGGCGCGTG
>DATALK010000624.1:0-2204 GCA_036261085.1 Phototrophicaceae bacterium
ATCCGTCGTGATCTCTACGCTCAGGCTGAAGACATTCTGGTGAACCAGGGCGCGGGCATTGCCCCCATCTACTGGTACACCGTCAACTTCCTTATCAAGCCCACCGTTGAATACCCGCTGTCTGTAACGGGTAACGAAGCCTATTTTGAGTGGGAAGTGACCGGCTAGTCCAACCGCTGGTTATGGTATAATTCGTGTTCCCATAGGGGCGATCCGCGTTGATCGCCCCTATATTACGTCAGCTTGGTTGGGGTAGTGCCAGCGGGCCGGGCAAGATGAGCCAGCCCTGGCAGTGAGTGGATAGCTTATGGGCCAATTTATTATTCGCCGCTTCTTATGGATGTTTTTAGTTTTATTTGTGATTTCCCTCGTCACCTTCGGGTTGATGCGGTTTGTTCCCGGCGGCCCCTTCGCCCGTGAAAAACCTCTGCCCGAAGCGACGGTTAAACTCCTGAACGAAAAATATAATCTGGACGCTCCGCTGGCGGAACAATATCTGGATTACATCGGCGACATCGCCGCGCCGCGCGTTGTGACCGGCAAGCAGCGCCCGTCATCGGCAGAGGATTATTTGATTTCGATCCCGCTGCCGGAATGGCTGGGCGACCAGGCGACCTTGAAGTGGATTAACTTCGGCCCGACCTACAAATCCCGCAGCCGTTCGGTTAACGACATTTTCCGGGAAAATTTACCCATTTCTTTCCAGTTAGGCCTGGCTGCGTTGATGATTGCGCTGGCAATTGGCGTGCCGCTGGGGACGATGGCGGCCTTAAAACGCAACACCTTTTATGACTATCTGGGCATGGGCACGGCTATTTTAGGTGTATCCTTTCCGGTAATTATTACCGCCCCGGTGCTGCAATATCTGTTTTGTGTGCAGTGGAAATTGCTGCCCGTCACTGGCTGGGATGGCCCCCAATACGCGATTTTACCGGCGTTCGCGCTGGGTTTCCTGAACGCGGCCTTGATTGCTCGGCTGACCCGCGCCAGTTTGCTGCAAGTGATGAATGAGGACTATATCCGCACGGCCCGCGCTAAAGGACTGGCGGAACGGCGCGTGATTGTGGCTCACGCCTTGAAAAACAGTCTGATCCCCGTCGTGACTATTCTCGGCCCCCTGTTTGCCGCGCTGGTCACGGGGACTTTCGTGGTTGAAACTATTTTTGGCATTCCTGGTATGGGACGCTATTTTGTTACCAGCATCACCGGACGCGATTACCCCGTTATCATGGGAACGATCTTGCTGTACGCCTTTTTCCTGGTGCTGATGAATTTACTGGTGGACTTGGCGTATATGTGGCTCGACCCCCGTATTCGTTTTGATTAGAGGTAGCTCGTTATGGCCGTTCTTGAACATCAATCCAATTCACCCGCCAGGGTCGTTCAGCTCACTGACCGGCACAAAGGGGAAAGCCTCTGGATGGAATCGTGGCGGCGTCTGCGCCGTAATAAAGCGGCGGTGCTGGGGGGCATTATTATTCTCCTCAACCTGCTGGTGTCGCTATTCGCCCCCATCATTGCTACCCGCCCGTATGATAAACAGGTTTTAGCGGACAACAATTCCGTTCCCTTGTGGGTCACGCAGGTTTTTCCCAATATGAAGCCGCGTGAAGCTGGGGGCTATGTCAATGTGAATAATGATTATCTGCTGGGGGCCGATCAACTGGGCCGCGATATGTTCAGCCGGATTGTCTACGGTACGCGGGTTTCCCTGACCGTAGCGTTTATTGGCCCGTTAGTCAGTATCATTATTGGGATGCTGGTGGGGCTGACCGCTGGCTATTTTGGCGGCCTGCTGGATAATATCCTGATGCGCATCGTGGAAATTATGTATGCGTTCCCCACGCTGCTGTTTATCATCCTCCTGATGACGTTTTTCCGCACCAGTTTTGCCCACCCGGAACCGGGTACGCTGTCGTATTCATTGGGGCAGATTGACTTGGCAAGCGGGGGGATGTTGTTTATTTTTATCGGCATTGGCCTCACTTCCTGGATGCAGATGGCGCGCTTGGTGCGCGGTCAGGTGCTTTCGGTGCGGGAGCAGGAATATGTGGAAGCCGCGCACGCCGTCGGCGCCAATACGCCGCGTATTATGTTCAGCCACATTTTGCCCAATATCCTCGGCCCGCTGATTGTCGCGGAGACGCTGACTATCCCAACCTATATTTCTTACGAAGCCTTCCTCAGCTTTATCGGCCTGGGAG
>DATALK010000625.1:0-4152 GCA_036261085.1 Phototrophicaceae bacterium
CACGGCACGACCTCCATCCAGTTAGTCCGGTTTGTCCTGTTTGATGGAGGTACAGGGAATACATATGCTGCGACTCTGGCAGAACTGGTCAGCCAGTCGCCGGAGTTACACCTGATTTGACCACTGGGGTGGTGAAAGCTATTCCGCCTGCCCGGAGGCCATGTCTTGCAACTGTGACAGGACGGTCTGAAAGGTATTGTAATCCCCATTGGCGATCAGGCCGTGAATGTTCTTCTCGATTTGGTCAGCGGTTTCCTGCACCCGGTCCCGGTACTGTTGGGCCTTGTCCGTCAGGTAAATGCGGACGGCGCGGCGGTCTGCCGGGTCGGGCTTCCGCTGAATCAGATCTTTGTGCTGGAGTTTGTCGAGAATGGGGGTGAAGGAGGTCGCGGCGCGGCCAACGGCACGGGCCAGTTCGGAGGCGTGCTGGCCGTCTTGCTCATAGAGCGCGCGCAGGATATACCACTCGATGACCGTCAGTCCCAGTGGTTCGATGCCCTGGCTGTAAATCTGGTCAACATTGCGTAAGGCGATGTCCAGATTGCACCACAGGGAACCGTTAAAACGCAGAGATGATTTGTTTGAATCGTTCATGCTACTGTGTACCATTTACCGTTAAATAGGTCGAATAGGTTGACTAGCGAAATTATCCGGGTTGTTCAGAATAGGAAACATTGAGACTCAGATTACCAAGAAGAAGTTTATCACCCGCCGTTAGGGGGTAGGGAACTTCTGAAGCGAGGCGCTCACCATTTAAAAAAGTCCCGTTTACCGAACTCAGATCGAGAACATGTAAAGTTCCTTGATGGCGAACTAATGCCGCGTGCCGCCGCGAAACGCCTTTTTCTAAAGCGTGAAAAGCAGCCAGGTCAATGTCCGGTATATAACTGCTTTTGCTATCTGAACGTCCTATAATATACCCGGCCACCGCTGAGATGTCAATCTCGAATTCGTTACCCGCTTCGTTATTTATTTGAAGGAAAATTGATCCCTTTAAGGGGATATGGGTCGGTGTGCCGTTCATTCCATTAACCTGTTTGCCTGGGTCTGATGGTCTGAATCCAATCTTACTATCATCTGAACATAACGGACAATTTAAATATAAACTATCTTTTTGTAAAATCAAGATAAAGATTGATGAGAATATTCTAATGTGACTTTTGTACTATGTTTTGGGTAATGATTGACTGTTCAAGTTCTAAGCTAAGATATGAAATTGCAGTAATAAGCGAAATAAATCACAGAAACGGATATTATCAAATTCGCGCAAGCATTTATAGTATAAAAGTCATCAGAAATTAATTCAAGATTATGGTAGGAAAATGGTAGATTGCCGCTATAATGGACATTACAACGAAGTTACAGTATCGTTAGAACATGGTTATGTTCTACCGGAGGTCATGTATGCAATCGAATGTTGGTGAATTCGCACCCTATTTTCGTAATGGACTGCTTTATCTGCCCGAAAAAACAGTTCAACTGTTGATCGAAGCCGGTTTGGAACGGGAATTGGCCCAGGCGGCGCTGACCGGTCTGGCATTGGATGATAACCGGGAGCAGATCGGGCGGATTAACAAGGTGCTGGAACAGGCGCTGGGCCAGATGGAAGAAGACAGCCAACCGTTCCAGGCGCTTACCACCGATGACGCCAAGTTTATGCTCACGGGCAAACCTTCTGCTCACGTTTAACGGCGCTGCGTTAGCCGGCGTTCGAAGTTGGTCGAGGGCTGCCACAGTTCCGCATCGGGATGCTCGGCAGGGGCCAGACTCAGCAGCACGTTGGTTTCCGCCTCCTGTAAATAATAGATGAGATAGCTGGCGTCTGGTTGCAGGCGTAAGTAGGGGGCGAGCCGCTTCCCAAAGCGCCAGGGCGTGCCGCTGTCATCATACAAGGTCGTTGGTTTCCAGTAGGCCCAGAACGGCGGGTTATGTTTTCCGGCGCGCAGTTGAATGAAGTGAATGGGGGCGCGGGCATACCGGCGCGCACGGGTAGCCAGCGAGACCGCCAGGACAACGAGCGCCGCCAATGTTACAAACGTAAATCCACCCCAGATAAACGCCCCGAGTCTTGGCCCCAGGATCACAACTCCCGGAAATAACACCAACACCAGGGTGGTCAGCGGTTCCATGACCATATCTTTCCATTGGTCGGAGGTCAGCTTACCGTGCCGGTTGACCAGCAGCCGCGCCCGCATGTACTCGTTGATCGCATCATTGGTTGCCATAAACCTCTATTCTACGAATCGCTGGATTAAATTCCACTACATAACCGATTAGAAATGCCGTTCGAGAAATATCGCTTCTTCGACCAGCCCATGAGAACGGTAAAAGCGCTGGGCGTTTTTATTATTGGGCATAACGGCAACGGATACTTCCGTAAAACCGTCGGCTTGCAGCCGATGCAGCAGTTCGGCCATTAACGCGCTGCCGACGCCGCTGTTCCGGCAGTTCTGGCTGACTACCACATCTTCGATCAACGCCGCTGGCCCCGCGTGCCATAAGCTGGGGCGAACGCTGTAACTCAGCAGTCCAGCGCTGTGTCCATCCACTTCCGCCAGCAGAATGTGACAGTCCGGTTCCTTTAGGTAGGTTCCGGCAAAGGCTTCCGTTAACGGGGTGGTTTCGCCCTCCGTTTGGGCTAACTCGCGCATCAGGCTGACGACTGCCGCTTCATCGCCGGGTTGGGCGTCTCGGATGTGAATCGCCATGTTTGCACTCCTCCTTTAGGCCTGGCTGGCCGGTGGTATCGAACGCGCCCGCAGCAGACTTTGGGCTTGCAGCAACAGGATACTTGCTAGAATCAGCGCCCCGCCCACCAGTTGGCCCGGCAGCATTTCTTCCCCTAACAACAGAAATGTCCACAGCAGGGTGAGAATGGGTTCGATTGTACCTATAATAGCCGCCCGCGTCGCGCCCACTTTCTGAATGCCGGAGTTGAGAAAAAAGACCGGAAACACGGTGCTGACGGTTGCCAGTCCGATGAGATTCAGCCAGGTATTGGCGTCTTTCGGCAGTTCGACGGTGCGCAGGGGCGCAATCGCGGCCATAATGAGCAGCGTCCCGGTGACGCTCCATGCGCTGGCCCGCGCCATATCGGTATAACCGCGCAGCAGTCGCCCGCTCAGGATGAAATAAATGGCGACCACCAGCGCATTCACCAGCGCCAGCAGCACACCGATGAGATTTTCTCCGCTTAAACCTCGGCCAAAATCCGGCACTGTCAGCGCCATGCCAACGAGGGTCAGCGCCAGCGCCAGCCAACCAATGGGCGGCAGGCGATCACCGAGGAACAGGGAAAAGACCGCGACCATCGCCGGGTAGGTGTAAAACAGCAGAATGAAAGTATTGGCCGGGACGCGCTCCAGACCGAAAAACGCGGTCAGCGCCGCCAGCGCCAGGAAGAAGCCCATCACCAGCAGGCCCCGCCGGGGGATGGGGCGGGTCGGCGGTTGGGCGCGCCGGAGCAGCACGACGACCCAGAACACCGGCACGGTGATTAAAAAGCGCCAGAAACCGATGTCCAATGCACCTAAGCCGCTGGCCTGGATATTTTTGACCCACACCGCGAAAAACGAATAGCCGACGGCGGATAACAAAATAAAGAGCGTGCCGTCGCGTTGGTTGTGATCGGTCATGATGGTTTAAACCAGTGGCTACCTGCCAATAAAAAGGGCGAAGCCTGACGCTTCGCCCCAAGATTTGCTGATCGCAGCCGTCTTTTAGCGAACGATGTTGGCCGCCAGTGTCACCAGATCACTCAGGTTCGTCACCAGGAAGGGGAAGACGCCAATAATCAGGGTTCCCGCTGCTGCCACATAGATCGCCCAATTGACCGCTGGTGTTGCTCCCGGCGTTTCGGCGTCGCCATCGCGCAGGTACATATTCACGATGACCCGCACATAATAGAACGCGCTGACCACACTGGTCAAGACACCAATGATAGCCAATGGGATTAAACCGGCGTCCAGCGTGGCCCGGAAGACAAACCACTTGCCGATAAAACCACCAGTCAGCGGAATCCCGGTCAGACTGAGCATACAGAGTGCCATCATCAGCGCCACTGATCTGGTCGTGGTGTTTGTGGCGCTGGAACTGTTGAGTATCCCGCTGTATGTGCTGGCGGCGTTCCGCGTGCCGGATTTGCGCTCGGAA
>DATALK010000628.1:0-2761 GCA_036261085.1 Phototrophicaceae bacterium
GATATGATTCGCTGCGATCTTGATACTCATGTTCAACCGAATCTCCCGAAGCATCTAACTCAATCCAGCTGCCAACGACCACGCTGACTGGCCGTTTTCCCAGAAGGAGTCAAAGCCAATACCGCGCTCCTGATTGGAACGTCAAAGCGATTTGATGAGGAAAAGAATCCGTTTAGGTGGCAGGCAAGCGCCGGTTATTGCCAGCGCTGGTGATTACTGCTAGGAGGGACAACAACAGAACTGATTTTGAGGAAATTGCAGTCGTAGTTTGGTCAAGCCCAGGACTGGATGCGAAGCAATCCTGGGTTGGCCCGATTGTCTGGACAAAGTAACCCCACGCATAGAAACCCCCTTGCGTTGGTTGGGCAAACGCCCATATACGGAGAGGTGATGGCGGGAATCGAACCCGCGCCTGGTGATTTTGCAGACCACCGCGTTACCACTTCGCCACATCACCAAAATAAAAAAGCCCCAGCACGATGGCTTAGGGCTTTTTGACAACGGAACAATCCGAATCGCGTCAAGGCAGCCGAGAATAACACCATCGTGATTGGCAACGGTGGTGACAACAACAGGCAGTCAGTGAGCGATTCAGCTTCGTGTTCATTTCTCTTTACACAAGTGAAAATGGAGACTATGAAATTGATACTACCATCTTTTTTTATCTTTTGCAAGTCCATTTTGAAAACCCGTATTTTTCAAGCTGGTAGCGAGTAGTTTGATGGCTTATCAAAACGGCCAAATGGGGCCGGCTTTTTCTCCCAAATTACTTTGTCAATGTTCTATACTTCTCAAGCATGAAGTGCTGACCATTTGGGACTGGCCGCGACTTCACCTGCTGTGCAGATAGGAATGTGCGGTATCAATGGCGACCTTCAGATTATCCCAGGACGTGTCACCTGGAACCGTGCAGTCAGCCGCCAGGATAAACCGCTCCGGTGCCTCCCGAAGGATGGCTTCGACGGCAGTCCGAATTTGGGTTTCGGTTCCGGTTGCCAATACCCCTTTCCGCTCCAAACCACCCATGAAGGGACGCCCAAACTGGCGGGCTACTTCCTGAGGCGTCAGCACCCTATCGCCCAGATGCAGCGGCGCATTCACCACCGAACCGGGATAGTCCCGTACCGCCGAAAAATCAGCATAATCTCGCTCGTAGTCACAGACGTGCAAAATGTTAAACGGACAAGCCTGGTTGATCTCCTGCATCAGGATCAAATCGTAGGGTTTGATATACCGCTCGAACGTGTCTTGTTGTTCAAAATGATGAGCCTCGCCGCCTTGGGTTGAGTGATAAAAGCCATCCACCCCGATTTCAATGCAAGCCCGCACAAAGCCCAGCAGACTATCCGTGATGATTTCCAAGCCGGGCCGGACAAGTTCGGGATCGTGGTTGAGATGGTCGGTGACAGTAACATGGCTGGTAGTATGGGCGGCACACATATACGGCGAATACAACGTTACCAGAATCAGCGCTTCCGGTTTAGCCGCCTTGACCAAACCCTCAATGACGGCCAGTTGTTCAGCAAAGAATTCCCGGTCATAGTGCGGCAACTGCGCCCAATCGCGGGGTTTTTCAATATGCGGTAGATGGGGAAAGGGTTTCTCGTACTGGATTTTAACAAAATCCATACCGGTATAACGGAAGAAATCCAGGTGTTTATTCACTGCCGCCTGCCCGGTATGAAAATCCGCGCCGAAGTGCAGGAAAAACGCCGCGGGGATATAGGGTAAGCGCGCATTTTCGTCCAGCAAACTCAGCAGCACCTCACGTTTATTCACGGTTCTGGCTCCCGGATGAATGACTAATTTATCGAAGTATAGCCTCGGCAGGGAACGGGCGCGACAACCGCCGAAAGCCATTGCCGCGCCGCTTAAAACGCGACTATTCTTCCAGATGAGCGTACAAAGCAGTGGACAAATACCGCTCACCAAACGACGGGATAATCGTCACGATCAGCTTCCCGGCACTTTCGGGGCGCGCGGCTACCTGTATGGCTGACCACAGCGCCGCCCCGGAGGAAATCCCCACCAGCAGCCCTTCCTGTGTCGCGGCTTTCCGTGCTGTTTCCAGGGCATCATCGCCGGACACCTGGATGATTTCGTCGTAAATCTGGGTGTTGAGGATCGCCGGGACAAAGCCCGCGCCAATCCCCTGAATCGGATGTGGGCCACGTTGCCCACCGGACAGCACCGGCGAAGCCGACGGTTCAACGGCCACGACCTTCACTTCCGGTTTGCGCGCTTTCAACACTTCACCTACCCCCGTGATCGTGCCACCGGTTAGCCAAAGATTTGCCGGGACAGGTCGTCGCCAAGCTGGAATACTTCAATCCGGCGCACAGTGTTAAAGACCGCATCGGCGTGGCCATGATCGAAGCCGCCGAACGCGCGGGCGTGATCGGGCCGGACACCGTGTTGGTCGAACCCACCAGTGGCAATACCGGGATTGCCCTGGCGTTTGTGGCGGCCCAGCGGGGTTACAAACTCATTCTGGTGATGCCAGAAACCTTCAGCAAGGAACGCCGGAAGCTGCTGCGGGCGTATGGCGCGGAACTGGTGCTGACGCCGGGGCCAGCCGGAATGCCGGGGGCGATTGCCAAAGCGCAGGAAATCGCCGCGTCCAATCCCAACGCCTGGATTCCGCAGCAATTTGAAAATCCCGCCAACATTGAAATACACGCTAACGCTACTGCAAAAGAAATACTAAATGATTTCCCTGAAGGTTTTGATTACCTTATTACCGGTGTTGGTACAGGGGGAC
>DATALK010000633.1:0-7425 GCA_036261085.1 Phototrophicaceae bacterium
TTCCACACCCGGCAGCTTAATTTTTTTGAGGAGGTGGACGAAGCCCTGCCGATTCTGCTGGGCTTGAAGCCGGACGTGCTGATTATCACCGGCGACCACTCCACGCCCGCCAAGATGAAATCCCACAGCTGGCATCCCGTGCCGGTGCTGCTGTGGGCGCCCGCAACCCACATGCCAGATCGCGCGCAGGTCTTTGGCGAACGCGAGTGCATCGGCGGCGGCCTGGGCCAATTCCCGGCCACTGATCTGATGCCGCTGGCACTGGCCCACGCGGGGCGACTGGCGAAATTCGGGGCGTAGCGCGTTCGTTACCCGATTTTAAACCGCCAAGACGCCAAAATCGCCAAGAAAAGTTTGGTACGGACACGCTAGATCGTGTCCGTACTTTTTAAATCACATGTTAATTTTTGCCGCCGGAACACCCCCAATTTCTGGCGGATTTGCCCATGCTTTCCAGGAGTAAGCTAATAAAGGTGTTTCTCATCACCAGCATCCCAGTTCCAGACTGGAACAGATAGCGGCGGCAAGGGCCAACCTCACCCCCGGCCCCTCTCCGCAGCGGGGAGAGGGGAGAGAAAACACAGTTGGGGAATTTGGCAGCAGCGGAGCGGGAGGGGGACTGCCGCTGCTGCCAAGTTTGCCAAGTCTTTGGTCGTCAGTTTACAGTCCTCAGTTAAAAAGCCAGGGTAAAATACAGACCAGCGCCTTTAATTCGTTTCCAGGAACAGTATAAGGGAAAATACGGGCCATTGAGTGAACAGATGTTTGAGCATTTGTCTACTTTCCAGCAAAAATGATGAACAGCAAAGGAAAATCCAAACGCAGCGAACGGCGATCACACGCTGCCGTTGAGTTCATTGTACCGCTGCAATTGGAGCAATGCCTCAACCATATCAACCACCAACCACGCGGGATGCCATTGCGTGTCACGGTTGCACCAGCGGAAGATGGAACCATGCACCTGACCGCCCGGCTGCGTCACAATGGCGTTGTCACCGTCCGCTGCGAGGGCGAACTCCGGCGGTGGCAGGGAACCAGTATGCAGGTGGTGGGCCAAGTAGAAGTCCAGCGTTTTGGCATTCTCGACAATGGTTGGGGCTGCATGTTTTTTCCACTGTTTGTGCTAATGTGGCTGGTCGTTACCGGGCTTAGTCTAGTATTACCCTATCGAGCGCTTAACAATTTGCCGGGAGCAGCGGTGCTGATTCTCAGTCCGCTATTGTTATGTCTGGTAACTTATCTCCTAGAAGTATTGTTGCGCCGCTGGCAGCTGCGCCGGGAACTGTTCAAGCGGCTGAAGCGGGTCTTAAACGGCACGGAGAAGTATTAGGGGACAAGGCGGGCAGACGCGCCGTTGCGCGTCCCTACGGGAATTCCCGGTAAATGGGGCAACGTGTGACCGAGAAAATCAGCAAAGACAAAGCGAAACAGGGGGAACGGCGGTCACATACTGCCATTGAGTTCATCCGGGTCTTGACGGTGGCGACTTGTGCCGATGTGTCCCTGCTTTGGACCACGCTTGATCTTTTTCTTGGGCGGCAGGTTCGCTTTTTGACCCTGACTGGGCGGCACGGATGAGTTGTCCGGCTTGATCCCCAAGGCTTGCTTGAGGGCGGTTATTTGCCCTTCCAAACTGGCAAACCGCTGCTTGAGCAGGAGATAGCTCGCGATGAGTTCTGCTTTATTCAGGTGTTCGAGTTCCTGGCGGCGTTTCTTATCTCTCGTCATACCTTCAGTATACGTAACTCCCTGATTTTTACCGCATCTCACGGCGCGGTGAATAGATACTGTCGGGTAGCCTGACGTTTAAAACGTCAGGCGAAAACCTGGCGAGTGCGCATCAAAAACCTATCCTTGAAAGCCCCCTGACCCCCGCCCCGAATTCAGGGCGGGGGAATGCCGGAACGGAACCCCTCCCCCGAATTCGGGGGAGGCTGGGAGGGGGTCAAAACCGTCATCCCATAGGAACAAAGTTCAGCGTTTTGACTGCTAAAGATGGTACAAGACGGTATACGCCTGATAAACAGACAAAGAACAGGTAAAATTACAATAATTATTACAAATTTAACCCTCTAAGCCGGAGGTTTTGGCTGGACGGGCGCGCCGTTGCGTTAGGGGCAAAAGTTCCCAATTGAGGTGTTTAGTTATTCAGCAAGCGTTGGTACGGACACGATATATCGTGTCCGTACACTTCATTGAGGCTGATTTAAACCCATTTTCGCCAACTTGAAATGCACCCCACCAGAACAACAAAGTAGCCAAAATCGAACAATCGTGCTATTCTATAACTGTATCCGCTGCCATTGTTGAAAAGTATGATTCACGAAATCCAGGCTAAAACGCTGCTGTCCCACGCCAAACAGCCCGACCCCTGGTTTGGCATTAAATACACCATGAACCTCTACCGGGGCTGCCAGCACCAGTGTATTTACTGCGACTCCCGCAGCGAGTGTTACCAGATCGAAAATTTCCGTGATGTGCTGGTGAAAGTCAACGCCATCGAACGGCTGCGCGACGAATTACCACGCAAACGCAGCAAAGGCACGATTGGCACGGGTTCGATGAACGACCCGTATATGCCGGTTGAGCGCCAGTATAATCTGACCGGCCAAGCGCTGGCGGTGATCGCGGAACACAATTTTCCGGTTCACGTCCTGACCAAAAGTGATCTGGTGTTAAAAGACCTGCCCACGTTGCAGACCATCAGCCGCGTGCTGGCGGTGGTCTCGTTTTCGCTGATTAGTACCGATGATGACCTGATGCGCAAACTCGAACCCGGCGCGCCGAGTCCGTCACGGCGACTGCGCGCGATGGCAACCCTGGCCGAACACGGCATTCATACCGGATTGCTGCTCATGCCGGTGCTGCCGTACCTCACCGATACGCTGGAAACCATCACGCGGCTGGTGGAACAGGCGCACGCACATGGCGCGGAATACATTCTGCCCGCGTTTGGCATGACGCTGCGGGATCGCCAGCGCGCCTATTATTACAACGAGTTAGACCGGCATTTTCCGGGCGTGCGCGCCCAGTACGAACGGCGGTTTGGCGAACGCTATTCCGCCGCTGCGCCGGAGGCCGCCCGGTTGAAAGCGCATTTTGAGTCCCTATGCGCCCGCTACCACATCGCCACCCACGTTCCCCACTACGACCCGCCCACCCCGCCGCAGCTGCCACTGTTGGGCTAATTCAGACACGCACCCCAAAATCGAAGCTGAGTATAATAAGTTTGGGGTGTGGGATGAAAAACAGGGGAACCCATGAGCGACGACGAACGTTTTCAAGCGTGGCTGGATAAAGTCTGCGCGCGGCTGATGCCACAAAATGCTATGGCGCGCATTCGGACGCTGGCAAAAGAATTAGCGGAAGGGGCATCCGAGGAATATTGGAAGAACTCAATATTTGCGCCTTATACTCCATCAAACAGTTCGTATACTGAATCGAGGTTTACGCCTAAAGATGAATTTGTTAGGGAATATCTCAAGCATAGATGGGCAGATGAATATCCACGATTAGAACTTCTTGAATCGAACGGATATGCACAACGAGAAGATAGAGCAAATTTCGTCCTAATAAAAGACGCTTTTCAACTTATCAAGGAAATCGAACCCGCCAATATTTTTATCTCCTACAAGCGCAGCGAGAGCAGCGCATTAGCCCTCCTCATCCTCAAATGTTTAAAGGCTGAAGGTCTAGAAGCCTTTCTTGATTTGGCATTGGAAGCCGGAGAGAATTTTCACGCTGGATTGAAAGAGCGCGTCCAAAAATCGGATTATTTGGTATTGCTATTAGGCAAACAAACCCTGAAATCCGATTATGTGCTAAGGGAAATTCAGTGGGCGCATGAAGTGGGAATAAGCATTATTCCCGTCTGGCATAATAAATTCAAATACAAATCAGAGAAATGGCAATTGCCATCGGAAATTGACCAGAAACTCGCTAATACTCACGCCATTGAAGTGAAAGAGGAAAGTGCATTAGGGTACGATACCGCCATCACGGAATTATTGAATCGGTTTGGCATTACGCCATAAAGGGGGACAGATGAGCGAGAACGAACAGTTTCAAATCTGGCTGGATAAAGTCTGTGCGCGACCACTGCCGCAAAATCCGATGACCCGCATTCGCATCCTGGCAAAAGAACTGGCCGAAGGCGCGGTGGGGCAAATCTGGGATACGGCCTTATTTCGGGTATATCGGAGTGAAGCGACGCCGATCAGCGAGGCTTTAAGCACCTATCTGGAAAAACGCTGGAACAACAATTTTCCACCGACCTACCTGCTGGTTTCAAACGGGTACTTGGTCGGGATTGATGAACTCCATCTGCTGCGGGTAGATAAACCCGCCTTTGATCTGCTTGAAGAAGCCGAACCGACCAACATTTTTATCTCCTACAAACGCACCGAAAGCAGCGCCTTTGCCCTGCTGGTGCTGGCACGCTTAAAAGCCGCCGGACTGGAGCCGTTTCTTGATCTGGCATTGGTTCCCGGCGAAGACTGGGAACAAGGGCTGAAAAACCGCATCGGCCAATATGATTATCTCATCGCGCTGCTGGGCAAAGAGACGCTCAAATCCGAAGTCGTGCTCAAGGAAATTCAGTGGGCGCTGGCCGCCGGGGTCAGCCTGATTCCCGTTTGGCACAACGGTTTTAAGTACCAGGCCAGCGATTGGAACCTGCCGCCGGAAGTGGAGACCGCCCTCAGCCAGCGCCATACAATCCGGGTGTTAGAAGAAAGCGCCCTAGCGTACAATAACGCCATCGTGGAACTGCTCAACCGCTTTGGAATTACGCCGTAGGTGATCAATGGTCAGCCCGCAAATCAGCATACCCGAACGAGAAATTGCCGCTTTTTGCCAACGGCATTCGATTCGCAAACTGGCCCTGTTTGGTTCCGTGCTGCGGGATGACTTCCGTCCCGATAGCGATGTGGATGTCCTGGTCGAATTTGAACCCGGCAAAAAACCAGGGTTTATCGGCCTGGGCCGAATGGAAGAAGAACTCTCGCAACTGCTCAGCAATCGCGCTATTGATCTGGTAACGATCAAATTTCTGAATCCGCGCATTCGCAACCGAGTCCTCGCGCAAGCACAGGTGGTGTATGAACAAGGATGATTTAGTCTATATCGGCCATATGTTGGATACCGCCACCAAAGCGTGCTCATTTGTTGAGGGTATCGAACGCGAGGACTACGACGAAGACGAACAGTTACGTATTGCTTTGGCTCATCTGTTGCAGATTATTGGTGAAGCAGCGCGCCGAGTTTCCGAATCCTTCCGCCTCACCCATCCCGAACTCCCCTGGAAACAAATCGTTGGGATGCGTAATAAGGTGGTTCACGACTACATGTATATTGATGAAGATGTTGTCTGGGAAACCGTCCTCAACGATTTACCGGCATTGCTTGCGCAGCTTGAAGCCCTGATGCCCCCTGACGAAAATAGCTAAACTTCTGACACAACAAAACTTTATGTCCAAACCCATTCGCACCACCCTGATTATTCTCCTCAACACCGTCGTCATTTTATTGGTCTTTGAACTGCTGGCGCGGGCCATCCTGTGGCGCACCGACTTAAACGAAAAGCCCGCCGTCCAGCAGGGTTTTGGCTTCAGCGCGGGCGGCTCCGGCGATCTGCTGCCCAATCTGGACGTGGCCGAACGCCTGCTGCCCGCCCATCCCTACTATCTCAAAACCAACAGTGTTGGCCTGCGCAACACCGACGAACTCAACGACGATCCCAATGTCTTCCGCGTGCTGGCGGTGGGCGATTCGTTTATGTATGGCATGTACGTTCACAACCAGGAAACCTTCCCGGCGCGGCTGGAAGAAACGCTCAACCAATGGCTGGAAACGTCCGTCCAGGTCTTAAACGCGGGCGTGCCGGGATACACCATCGCCGATGAACTGGATTATCTACGCGACAAAGGGTTAAAACTCCAACCAGATTTGGTCATCCTCGGCTTTTATACCAACGACATTTTTGATTTTCTGCCGGAAATGCGCCAGTACTTCGCGCGTTCGGTCATGTTAAACGCCGCCACCATCCCGCCCACCGAAATTTCGCCCGCGCAAACTTTCCTGCAAAACAATATCGCCCTGTACAACCTCTATCGCAAATTACGCGGACAGGTCGGGCAGGCGCGGCTGGAAGCGGAAATCAACCGGGTGACACCGACAGTGCCGGGGTTGGAACAGGTCTATCAAAAGCTGACCTTCCTCACGCCCGATGCGCCAGAGTATCAGGACGAGTGGCAGACTTACGAAAAGACGCTGCGGGAAACCCTCGCGTTACTGGCCGAGCAAAACATCCCGGTAGTGCTGGTCGCGTGGCCGGATTTGTCCCAAATGCCGCTCGAAGGCGGAATGCCGGACGCGCCGCAGCAAATGCTGGCGCGCGTTACCGGCGATACCGAAACGCCGTTTTTGAATCTGCTGCCGGTGTACCGGGACACAGGCGACATCACCAATTTGTACCTGATGCACTACAACCCCAACGCGCAGGTGAACCTGGACGCGCCGGATGCCGCCGTGCAGATTTACAGCGGTGATGGGCATCCGTCGTCTTACGGCCATCTGGTCGCCGCGCGCGCGATGGCGGATTTGCTGGCCGAAAATGGGCTGATGCCGCCGTAAAGCGTGTTTAAAAATCTGACCGAGCGGGAATTTTAGGAGCCGAACCTCACCCCCTAGAAAAATTTTGTTCCGGCCTCAACCAAAACTCTCTCCATGCAGCGGGGTTCTAAGGTATGAATATCTGCCGTAAGCGCGCCGCTGTCCAGACGGCAAAAGATGGCTTCATTCGGCGCAGCGAGTATAATGCTTCACCATGCCAGATCACATCCTTCCGCCACCGCCCCGCCCACACGGGCTGCTCCTCCTGGTGACGCTGTTGGCGTTGTTCCAGGTGGGTGCTGCGTGGCAAACGGTCACGGTTCCCACGATACTCACCGTTCCCATCAATTTGTCGCCGCCCCTGGAACTGACCGCCAGTTTGTTTTGGGTGGTGGCAGCGGTCTGGGTGGGGCGAACCCTGTGGCAGCGCCAGCCCCACGCGCGGGTTTACACCGCCGGATTGATGATCGGTTTCGCGCTCTACAGCCTGCTGCGGCTGATCGTCTTCACCCAGGCGGATTATGATCGCCAGCGCCTACCGTTTCTCAGCATCATCACCAGCCTTATCCTGCTGATTTTATTGGCCGATGTTGTCTATTTCATCAAAAGACCTGTAACTACGGAGAAAACCTTGAATGGCCGCAAATCCGAAGATTGAAGAACTGCGCAATAAACGCGCGCTCAGTCAAGCCAAAGGCGGGCCGGAGCGTATTAAAAAGCAGCATGAAGCGGGCCGCAATACCGCCCAGGAACGCCTGGAAATCCTGCTCGATCAGGGCAGCTTCCGCGAACTGGATGCCTTTGTCACCCACC
>DATALK010000635.1:0-11991 GCA_036261085.1 Phototrophicaceae bacterium
AACCTGCCCATAAATAAGCGGTTGCACCATCATACCAACGCCAAAACTTAAAGGCGCATAACAATTAAGACCTTCGCTCTGTGCAATCTCACTATTGTGCGGTAAGCTGGTCAAAGAGTATATCTATAGGAATGGTCAACGTCGAGTTGGAGAATCGTGGGTGAAAACCTTTTCGCCCCAGGAAATGTCTGGTGAAATGAGTGAGAGGAACGGTATGTCCGACGACTCATTTAAAATGAATTACAGCGAAGGACTCAACGTCTTTCAAAGCGCGCGCCGCCGCGCCTTCTGGCAGGAAGTTTTTGGCCTGCTGCGCAACAAACCCGCCGAACTGTTGAGTTTCGATGACATTAAAACGCGCCTGCGCCTGCGGGAAGAGAGCTACAAAGGCTTGCAGGATGTGCCGCTGGACGCCATTGTTGGCAGCGTCGGGCGGTATCGGGATTTTACCAGCAATTTTCTCCCCAAGAGCAGCACCTCGCAGGATCGGTGGAGCCGGGTGTATGCCCAGATTCACAGCCTGGAAGGCGTGCCGCCCATCGAGGTTTATAAAGTCGGCGATGTCTATTTTGTGCGCGATGGCAACCACCGCGTTTCCGTCGCCCGGCAGTTGGACGCCAAAACCATCCAGGCGCATGTCACGGAACTGCCCACCTCCATTGATCTGAGTCCGGGCATGACCCGCAAAGAACTGGACGCCGCCGCCGATTACGCGCTCTTCCTGGAAGAAACCGGCCTGAAACGCACCCGCCCGCATCATCAACCGATGCTGCTGTCCGAGCCGTCGCGCTACAACGAACTGCTCGGCCATATTTATCTGCACCAGAATATCCTGGAACATTCCAACGGCCAGGGTGTCACCCTGGAAGAAGCCGCCGCCGATTGGTACGACCATGTGTACCGGCCCGCCGTGACGCTCATCCGTAAATACGATGTGCTGGCCCACCTCCCCCAGCGCACCGAGGCCGACCTGTACCTGTGGATGGTGGATCACCTGCGCGAAGTCCGCGAAGAGTACGGCGACGAAGCCGCAATTCGCACGTTTAGTTCGGCGCTGGAAGAATTTCTGAAAGATCAGAAAATCGCCGTGCCGGAAGAACTGCGCCAGGAAGATGATGACTCCGTCATCCTGACGCGCACCCAGGTCATGCGGGCCGTCGAACTGGCCCGCGCCCACGATGAAGCTCAAAACGCCGCCGCAACAGAACCCACCGAAGAACAGCCCCGTTAAAATCCGCCTAGCAGCAGGCCAGATCGCGGCTGACCCGCCAGCGGGCTGATCGGCCCTATCTTTGGCCTGCGGCTCTCCGGGCGCGGCCCCCTCCAGCTTGATGGGAAACCAGCCGTCGGCGATGAGTCTACGCGCAAATCACCTGGGGCGACTGATCGGGTCGTCCCAGGTGTACCCGTTAAGGGTTTGAAAGTTGCCGTTGGAAACGAACTAGAAGACTGGGCATAATCAATTTTTGAAAAATAACCTGGGACTCAACCACCATGCCTTTAGAATATCGTCAGGGTGATCTTTTTGCGGCGGGTGATTTAAACGCTTTCGCGCATGGCTGTAACTGCGCCGGGGTGATGGGCAAGGGTATCGCGCTCGAATTTAAGCGCCGTTACCCACGAATGTATGAGGAATACCGGCAGCGGTGTCTTCGGGGCCAATTCGACTTGGGTGACGTGTTTACGTGGTCGGAAAACAGTCTAACCATTTTTAACCTGGCGACTCAGAGCAAGCCTGGCTCCATAGCCCAGCTAGTCGCCATCGAAACAGCCTTAAGGTCTATGACCGCGTTGGGTGAAAACCTGCACCTTGAAAAGATTGGTTTACCGCGAATTGGCGCTGGCCTGGGCCAACTGAATTGGGAGCTTGTCAAAGCCGCGATTGAGCGAGTCGCGGCGTCAACCACCGTGACACTGGTTATTTTTGACTTTCAACCTTAGCCCGATTCTGAGCCAAATACTAATCACCCCCGCCCTGGTTGAACTGGTTATATCGTTCACCGCTTGCCCGCTCCCCAATACCTCGATATGCTTCTAGCGATGTGCCGCTTCCACCAATAGGAACCCACCGATGCGCAAAATGATTCTGTTCGTGTTTGCCTACTGGTTACTGATCTCGCAACCCGCCCTCGCCCAGGAAAATTCGCCAGCCGTGAAAATTACCCCGGCCAATGCCGGACAAGTCGAACTGCTGCATATTCAGGGCCGGGGGAGATTAATCAGCGCTCAATGGTCGTCAAAAGGCACGATTGCGGCCCTTAGCAGCGTGGGTATCTGGATTTATGCGGGCCTTGAGGATGAAAACCCGCGCTGGCTTAAAGGCGATTACCGCTGTCTGGCCTTCTCTCCTGATGGTTCCCAGTTGGCCGCTTATACTATCCTCAACGCTACGGTTGCCCCGGCGGCTCAAATTCACATTTACGATACCCAAACCTGGGAAGCGGCTCACCAAATTGACTATCTTCCCGGCCAATATAACGATGTTGCCGTTAATGAAATGATTTTTGCGGCTGACAACCAGACTCTTTACACCTTCAGTTCGGAATTACGGCAGTATGATTTGGAGAACACGGAAACTGTCTCGTTTACGATGTTACATAACGGACATTGGTCTATTCGGGATGGAGATTTAAACACCGATGGTCAGCAGGTAGCAATCACCGGCCCGGATGGTCTCTATATTTTTGATGCGCAAACCGGCCAACTTCTCCACTCAATCCTCCCAACCACACCCCATTCCTTTGGTTCTGATGCTGTCACTATCAGCCGGGATGGTCACATTCTGGCTTTTAATACCTTCGACTATTCAACGCAGAGCAGCGAAATTGTGCTGTGGGATATAGTTACCAAAACAGAAATTGCCCGAATGAAGCAACCGCCTGATACAGGCTTCATCGAAATGCTGGGCTTTAGTCCCGATGATCGCTTTCTAGTCACCAGCAGTGATAGGGCTGGTCAAATCCATTTATGGGACATTTCTCAAAAGCAAATCCGTTTCCAATTTGAGGATACGCTCCTTCCGGCTCGGTTCGTTCCTGGAATCACAGAAACGACATTTACTTTTAGCCCCAATGGGAGCAAGTTACTGACGACTTCTCAACGTAGTCGGTTGCTTGTCTGGGATATTGATACCGGTACATTGGCCCACGAATTAGCCCCTTATCAGTATGGAGCATCTTCCAGCCAATCGGTATCCGCAGTACTGCCTACCAATCATCAGATTGCTTTACTTTACCCCCTCGGCTTTTCCCACAATGACGATACGGTTTGGCAACTCCGTTATTGGGATGCAGATACCGAGCAAATCACCCAAATGCAAAATTTAACCACTTGCTGCATTATTGGCGAAATCTGGCAGAGCCAGGACTATCTGTTTGCAGTTGGCTTGAACGGGATTGATGTGTGGGATACTTACGGTACTTTCATGACATCGCTACCATCCTACAGTTTTTATGTTACAGGTACTCTCAGCCAGGATGCCCATACTTTTGCCACTATTGATTGCCTGGAATTGGGCGCTTTTGCCGAGTGCGCTTCCCCGGATGATTGGGCCGTCAATATCTACGACACTACCACTTTAAAATTAATTAACAACTGGCAAGTAACTTTGTCCGATACCAGAGGATTAGCATTGTCACCCGATGGGACGCGCATTTTAATTCGGGATTTGAGTGGTTCGGTCAGCGTCTGGAATGTTCATTCTGGCACTCAAATTGCCGATCAACGCCAATATTGTGAGGAGCGAGATTGGTTCGATCAAGCCGCCAAATTTGTTGATTCTTCGACGGTTGTTGTTACTGGTACTGCCTGTTCTAAATATCCAGTACGCCTCTGGAATTATGAAACGAACACGGAACGCATAGTGTTTGAAGGTCGGGGAACACCGATTGTTTCGATTGCGGTATCCCCGGATGGTCAATTGTTAGCTATCCAGTCCGACCAATTATTCATCGTGGAAATTGCTACTGGGCGCGTCCTCAAGCAGTTAGACACTGGCGGCAACTTTGTCCGTTTCAGCCCCGATGGCGCGCTGCTCTTTAGTGGCGATGAGCAGATTTATGTCTGGGGTCTTGCTGAGAACTGAGCGTCTGACCAAAACATTGAACAAATGTTTGAACGTTTGTTCACCCGTTCGCCCCATTTTTCCCTTAAACTATTTCTAGCGGCTGATTGAGGGCGAACGCATGTCTTTGCTTTTCGACTAAAGACTATGGACTTGCAATTATGGCAGCAATGGCGGCGGCAGTCCCCCTCCCCTTCCGCCGCCGCCAATTTTGCCACCGAATTTCTCCCCTCTCCATGTTATGGAGAGGGGTTGGGGGTGAGGGCCTACGCGATGGTCACATCCGCGCACAGGTACACATCCTGAATGGTGTTGAGCAGTTTCACGCCTTCGTCCATCGGGCGTTGGAACGCCTTGCGCCCGCTGATGAGGCCCATCCCGCCCGCGCGTTTGTTGATGACCGCCGTTTTGACCGCCTCGGCAAAGTCATTCGCGCCGCTCGCGCCGCCGGAGTTAATGAGGCCGATGCGCCCCATGTAACCGTTCGCCACCTGATAGCGCGTCAGGTCAATCAGGCTCTCGCTGGTCAACTGGCTGTAAATGCGTTCGTCCAGCTTGCCGTAGGAAGAGGTGCCGGTATTCAGCGCTTTGAAGCCGCCGTTATTTTCCGGCAGTTTTTGTTTCACGATGTCGGCCTGAATGGTCACGCCCAGGTGATTGCCCTGGCCGGTCAGGTCAGCGCTGGTTTCATAGCCCGTGCCGTTCACTTTAAAACCGGGGTTGCGCAGGTAACACCACAGCACCGTTGCCATGCCCAGTTCATGGGCGTAAGCAAACGCCTGGGCCACTTCCACCAGTTGCCGTCCGCTTTCCGGTGAACCGAAATACACCGTCGCGCCCACCGCCGCCGCGCCCATATTCCAGGCTTCTTTGATCGTGCCGAACATAATCTGATCAAATTTGTTCGGGAAAGTCAGCAGTTCGTTATGATTGATCTTGACCAGAAACGGAATTTTGTGCGCGTACTTCCGCGCCACCGCGCCCAGCACGCCGAAGGTCGAGGCCACCGCGTTACAGCCGCCTTCAATCGCCAGCTTGACAATATTCTCCGGGTCGAAATACGCCGGGTTCTTGGCAAAGGACGCGCCCGCCGAATGTTCGATGCCCTGGTCTACCGGCAGAATCGAGAGGTAGCCCGTCCCGGCCAGCCGTCCCGTGTTATACATCGTCCCCAGGCTGCGCAGCACCTGCGGCGTCCGATCCGACTGAATCCAGACCTGATTGATAAAATCCGGGCCGGGGAGATAGAGATTTTCTTTGGGAATCGTCGTGCTGACATGGCTTAACAGCGTGTCTGCGTCACCACCGAGCATTTCCGCAATTTTGTTGATGTCCAGCGCCGGGCTGGCAGGAACCGCAGGAGCGACCATAAGAAATTTCCCTTTCTTGAGAACTTTACGGCCCAGGTTGACCCTGTAACCGGCTTATTTTGGTGGATTCGTTTCCAAGTATACCATGAACCCGTGCCCTGTCAGCGCGGTTCTAATCTTGTTGGCGGTCAGCCGAAAAGCAGCGTTTGATCTCAAAGTTATACCCGTCAAGGTGATTGCATTTGCGCCCCAAAGTACCTATAATAAAACATATGTTCTGTTTATTTACGGGAGGTTTTGTGAAGTCCCTGCCCCAAGCTGCCCTCACTAAAGCTGTGACTTATCTTCAGCAAACAGCACGGCCTTTGGAACGCGCGCTGTACGCCTATCATTTTACCGGAGCCCCCGCCGCAACGGTTTTAACCGAACTAGCTGCCTTCCAGAATGCCGACGGTGGTTTTCACGGCCTGGAACCGGACATTCGTCTAAAAGATTCCTCGGTGATCGCAACCACCATCGCCTTTCAACGCTTCCGCGAAATCCATGCCCCTGCCGATCATCCCCTCATTGTCAAAGCGTGCCGCTATTTGCTGGACACTTATGAGGCTGCGCGGCTTAACTGGCCGATTATTCCGCCGAACGTGGATGACGCGCCGCACGCCCCCTGGTGGACTCCCGGTGACGATCTCGAAAAAAGTCTGAGCAACCCCCGCGCCGAAATCGCCGGTTACGTCAACGAATACGCCGGTTATTTCCCGGCGGAAATGCGCCAGAGCCTCACCCAATCGGTGTTAGACACGCTGTTCAGCCAGGGTGACGCGCTGGAAATGCACGACTTATTGTGTTATCTCCGCTTCTATGAGACGGTGCAGTTACCGGATCACCTTCGCGGCCCGCTGCTGGAAAAGCTCAAACACATCGTGAACAACACCGTCGCCCGCGACCCGGAACAGTGGAAAAATTACGGCCTGCCGCCGCTGGCGGTCATCAGCGCGCCGGAGTCGCCGTTCGCCCCCGCCTTCCGGGATGAAATCGAACCGAACCTGGATTTCCTCGTCACCAACCAGGATGATGACGGCACCTGGAAACCGAACTGGTCCTGGGGCGGTCTGTGGCCGGAAGCCTGGGAGCAGGCCGAACGGGATTGGACAGGGGTGATTACCCTGGAGAACTTGCGAAAATTGCGTGCCTTTGGCCGCCTCGTTTAAAGACGGAGACCTCGTTCACTGTTAAAAATTACCATTGTTAGAGAGGGCTTACCCCCTCTCTTGCTGCAATCTTGACGAGTTCTCGCAAAGTTTTGATAAAAATCACCAAAAACCCCCTTACCAATAAATCACCAAAAACCCACCGCCGCCGGTAATGATCGGATGAATCGGTTTAATCCATTAGATAGACTATACAACCTCAACTGGACGATCTGCTAAAACCATCTGACAGTAAATTGGTAGAAACCACCGAAATTTGAAATATTCTGGTCGTTTCTTCTAAAGAAGCGGGCTGAAGTTCGGCCTTTTTGCGGATTAATTCTAACGAGAGGTGCGCTATTTTTGTTAACAGCTCCTAAATTTTAGCAGGAATGGACAACCATGAGCGAGTCAACGCCTTCCGGCATAAAAAAGACACTCGGTTTGACCGGTGTCACCGTCAATGCGATGGCTCTCATCGCCCCCGGCGCGTTTTTGTGGATCACCTACCAATTGCAAGCGGCCAACGTGGACAGCAGTGGCGCCAGCACCGCGCCGGATATGTGGACGGGCATCGTCGCCGCGCTCGTGGTGGCTTTCCTGACCGCGTTTGCTTTTGCTGAACTGGCCCGCCGGTATCCCGAAGCGGGAACCGGCAGCGCTTACTATTTCGCGGAAAAAGCCTTTCTGGATCGAGAAAAAGAATCGCACCGCCGCTGGGCGCGCCTGATTAAATTCGTGACCGGCTGGGCCGCGCACCTGTTTTACTGGGTATATCCCGGCGTCATGGTCGCGTTTATGGCAACGCTTATCACCTATATTGCCGGACAGTTTGGTTTAACCATCGGCGTTGGGGGCCAGATTGCCATTTGTTTCGCGTTCGCCGGGCTGGTGGGTTTCATCGCAGTACGGGGCATCAGTGGTTCTACCAACGTCAGCATTGCGATCAACACCATTCAACTGACCACCCTCGTGATTTTTAGTGTGCTGGCAATTCACTTCCGCAACACCAACCCGCTGAATATTCCACCAGAAGGCTGGTATCACCCCACCGCCACTTCCATTTTTGTGCCGCATAATCTGGCCGGGCTGCTGTTCCAGTCCACCATTGCGATCCTCATCCTGGTTGGCTTTGAATCCTCAACCGCGCTGGCGGCGGAAGCCAAAAACCCGCGCCGGGATATTCCCCGCGCGGTCATCATCTCCTTAGTAATCCAGGGTGTTTTTGCCTATCTGTTCCAATATTTTGCGGCCAACTACGCGCTGGGAAGCTGGCTCAATGGTGATCTGGCAGGCCAGGGCATTGCGGCGGCGGCGACTTCCACCGCCCCCATCGGCGATATGGCAATTCAATTAGGCAATTCTTTGCTGGAAGGCAATGGTTTCGCCCTGATGATTGTGATGGCGATCAGCGTGGCGATTGCCATCCTCGGCACGACGTTAGCCGCCATGAATACCGCCGTGCGCATCAGTTTTGCGATGGCGCTGGATAACGAAATGCCGCAAATCATGGGGCTGCTGCACGGCAAATATGCCACCCCGCACATGGGCGTACTGATTATGGTTATCATTTCCGCCATGATTGGTTCTGTCGGTGTGGTCGGTGGCGCGGTAACGTTAACGGGCGTCACCCTGGCTTCCAACCTGGGCACGTTTGTCCTGTACGGACTGATCTGCGGTATCACGTTTGTGGCCTTCCAGGGGCGCAGCGAGTTCCGCCCGGTACGCCACGCTGTAATTCCGTTTGTCGGACTGATTTTGAACGTTGTGATGGTGCTGGCAATTTTTATCATCGGCATCACCTCCGGTGGCACAACCGCCCAGGCAACCTATCTGGGTCTGGGAATTTCCGGTTTCTGGTTGATGATTAGTGTGGTCTACTTTGTTCTCCACAGCCGGGCCGCTGGTAAAGCGATTGTCCCGCCAGTTAAAAAAGCACGCACTACCGGCGCGGGTGACTGATGTCGGTGACAACTCAGGCGAAAAATCGGTCTTCAACCCAGAAATATGTAACTCTAGGGGCGGGTCTCAGACCCGCCCCTACTGAAACCGACGAGAACCCGCTCTTCGATGAAGCCCCCTACGGAGCGACTGGTTGTTACCAGTCGCTCTTGATGCCGTATAAAGACCAGGAGCCATGTATGTCCTATCCCTTGTTCTTCGGGAGCAGCGAAACCGGGACGGTGCGCGAAGATAACCAGGATGCGATTCGCTGGCACGAGCCAACGGATGAACCGACACAGCAAAATTATGGCCGGTTATACGCGATTGCCGATGGCATGGGCGGCTACGAGCATGGCGGCGTCGCCAGTACCTTAGCGCTCGAAACGCTGTTTAACACGTTTTACAGCGGCACGCCCCGAAAATCCCCCCAAAATCTGAAACAGGGTCTTCAGGCCGCGAATCTGGCTGTCTACCAGACGGGGCAGCGCTTGGGAACCCGCATGGGAACCACCCTCAGCGCAATCAATCTCATCGGGTCCGAAGTGCATATCGCCCATGTGGGCGACAGCCGCATCTATCATGTGCATGACCGCCAGGCCGTGTGCCTGACCAACGATCATACGATGGTCGGGGAATTGGTGCGAATGCGGGTGTTGCCGCCGGATAAAGTGCGAACGCATGACCGGCGCTCCGTCCTGCAAAAATGTCTGGGACTGGATTTGTTTGTGCAGCCGGACTTCAGCCGTTATGTCATCAACGACGATGATTACCTGATTTTGTGTACCGATGGCCTGTGGGCGTTTGTGGAAGATGACGATTTCGCCCAAATTGTCACCGACGTGCAGGAACCACAACTCGTCGGCCAAAACCTTATTGAACTGGCCCTGAGCCGCAGCAGCGATGATAATCTATCCGTGTTGGTTATTCAGGTGCAGCGCCCCGATGTGCAGTCTGAACAATCCCCGCAGCCTAAAGGACTGCGAAAACTACTCTTCAACCGACTATCTGGTAAAAGCTGACAAAGTTTTGCAAGCGCGATTCAGGATGTTATAATTCCAAACTATGATGATACAAGTTGGCGATCAGTTTGACCGGTTCCAAATTCGTTCCCACCTGGCCCAAGGGGGTATGGCCGATTTATATCGCGCCTACGACCTGATGAACAGTCGGGAGGTGGTTATTAAAGTCCCCAATCAGATGATGTTGGGCGACCCCGCGCAGTATGAACGCTTTCAACGCGAATTAGAAGTCACCCAGGAGTTGCATCACCCCGCAATTCAACAGGGGTTAGGGACGGGGCAGTTTAACCGGACGCCCTATCTGGTGACGGCGTTTATAGATGGGAAGTCCATGCGGGATGTTATCACCGAACAAGCGCCCCTGCCGCCGGAACGCGCCGTGGCGATCATTCGCAAAATCGCCGATGGGCTGGCGTACTGCCACGATCAGGAGGTCATCCATCGGGATTTAAAGCCCGAAAATGTCCTGATTACCACCGACGATCAACCGGTGATTATTGACTTTGGGCTGGCTTTAACCAAAGGTTCCCATCGGGTCACTTACGCTAACCTGACACCCACTGCCGGGACGCCGGATTACATGGCCCCGGAACAAATCGAGGGGCAGCGCGGGGATCAACGAACTGACCTGTATGCTGTCGGCACGATGTTATTTGAACTGTTGGCGGGCCACACCCCGTTTGGCGGTGACAATTATCAGGTGATTATGACGCAGCATCTGCGCGGGGCGCTGCCGCGTCTCGATCAGGAAAAACCGGGCGTGGTGTCGCCGCAGTTGGCCGCTGTCGTGGCGCGCGCGCTGCAACGCCATCCCGATGATCGCTATCCGAACATGCGCGCGTTTATCCAGGACCTTGACCACCTGAATGCCGTCGACACCTCAATTCTGGAACGCGCGACTGGTGAGCAAACCGCCATCCCGTTCTGGAAGTCGGCCACCTTTCGCACCGTTGTCGTCACGTTTCTCGTCATGCTTGCCATTGTGGTTTTGGCCCTTGCCTTGCAAGGATTTGCACCCAAATGACTCCCAATACCGCTTTTGATGTCCTGGCTGAAGTCCAGCAAAAAGATATTCGCTTTATTGATTTGCAGTTCACCGATATTTTAGGCGCGGTGAAAAGTATCACGATTCCGGTGGGGGAACTGGGCGCGACCCTCGATCACGGCATCTGGTTTGATGGCTCATCCATCGAAGGTTTTGCGCGGGTTGCGGAAAGTGATATGTATCTGAAACCCGACATCAGCACATTTGCGGTGATTCCCTGGCTCAGTGGCCGGGATGCCACCGCCCGCTTTATCTGTGATGTCTTTACGCCCAACGACCAGCAGTTTATTGGCGACCCGCGCGCCGTCCTCAAACGAGTGCTGGCCGACGCCGATCAGATGGGCTTTCTTTTTAACACCGGCCCGGAGTTGGAGTTTTTTCTGCTGCGACCCAATGCCGATGGCAGCATTATTCCGCCGGTTCCCTGTGACTATGACAGCTATTTTGACATCCCGACGGATTTAATCGGCGGGCTGCGCCATGAAATGACCCGCACCCTAGAAGCCTTTGGCATTCTGGTGGAAGCCATGCACGCCGAAGTGGCACACGGCCAGCACGAAATTGATTTTCGCTTTTCCGACGCGCTCACAACAGCCAATAATGCCGTTACGTTTCGTGTGGCGCTCAAGGTCATCGCCAACCAGCACAATCTGCGGGCGACTTTACTGCCCAAGCCCATTCGGGGTTTGGCCGGGAACGGGATGCACGTCCATAAGAGTTTGGTCTACAAGGCCACCGGGGTGAATGCCTTCGCGGATCCCGGCGACCAGTACGGCTTATCCGACATCGCCAAACAATTTATCGCCGGGCAGTTGGCCCACGCGCGCGGCATGTGTCCTATCCTCGCGCCGCTGGTCAATTCTTACAAACGCCTCGTGGCTGGTTATGAAGCACCAGTGCATATCAGTTGGGGCCGCATCAACCGGTCAGCCCTGATTCGCGTGCCGCGCAGCCACAACATTGAATCCACCCGGCTGGAATTCCGCTCGCCCGACCCCAGTTGTAATCCGTATCTGGCGTTTGCGGTCATGTTAGCCGCCGGATTAGATGGCATTCGCCGCAAACTGACGGTCTCGGCGGCCAGCGAAGAAAACCTGTATCTGCTGGAAAATCAGCGCAAACAGGCGCTCCAACTGCTGCCCTGCTCTTTGGAAGAAGCGTTAGACGCGCTGGAAGAAGACGACCTCATCCAGAAAGCGCTTGGCCCGCAGGTGTACGAACGTTTCCTCCAGGCCAAACGCCAGGAATGGGAAGATTATCGCCTCGATATTTCGTCGTGGGAACTCAATAAATACCTCAATAATTACTAATGGGTGAAATCAGGCGAACGCCCTCAGCGGCATCCCGACATTAGCATGGTACGGACACGATAAATCGTGTCCGTACCCCCAACGCCTTATTGCTCTACCAGAATACTCACACC
>DATALK010000639.1:0-4770 GCA_036261085.1 Phototrophicaceae bacterium
AACCGCGTCTACGGATGCGACCACTTTGTTTAATTGCTCGGTATCTTCGAGGCTGACAACGGCGTAATCCAGGCCCAACCGTTGGGCCAGCGAGCGCAGTTTGGCTTCCGAACGCCCTGCCAATAAGGGTTATGGTTTCATCACCCCAGAGAGTGGTCCCCCGGATATTTTTGTCCATTACAGCGCGATTCAGGGTGCGGGCTACAAAACCCTGGATGAAGGAACCAAGGTTGAGTTTGAAGTCGTTGAAGGGCCAAAAGGAAAGCAGGCGAGCGGCGTTCTTAAGGTCTAGTTTTTAAGTCCCAAATCAGCCTATAATCGGCCTATCTGATTTCAGATAGGCCATTTTATTTCGATCAGGACACGGCGCGCCGTGTCCTGCCGTGTAAGGAACAGAACGCATGGATTTGCAGACGATTCGCCGTCAGGCGGAAGCGATTGCCCGCGAAGCGGGAACGATTTTGATGCAGTATTACAATCGTCCCCACCAGGAAACGGTTAAAGGGGGTATCACCGATATTGTGACCGAAGCCGACCCCGCCTCGGAAACGTTGATTGTGGCGCGTTTGCGGGCGGCTTTCCCTGACCATCACATCGTCACCGAAGAAAGCGGCCACCTGGGCGCTGACGAAGACGGCGCGGCTTATGCCTGGCACATTGACCCGCTTGACGGCACGGTGAACTTTGCCAATAATATTCCCCATTTCGCCGTCAGCATGGGGTTAGCCGAACGGAACGGCCACCCGCTGGTCGGCGTCATTTATAACCCAGTAGCCGATGAGTTGTTCAGCGCGGCGCGGGGTCATGGTGTCACCCTCAACGATAAACCGATCCAGGTTTCTCCAATTACAGATTTGCAGCGGGCGATTTTGTGTACGGGCTTCCCCTATGACAGCGCCATCAATCCTAATAATAATCTGCGCGAGTGGATGCAGTTTATCCAATACACGCGCGGCCTGCGGCGGTTTGGCTCGGCAGCGCTGGATTTGGCTTATGTGGCGGCGGGACGCTTTGACGGTTACTGGGAACAGCGCATTCATTCGTGGGACTGTGTAGCTGGGATTGTGTGTGTAGAGGAGGCGGGCGGGCAGGTCAGCGATTATCACGGGCAGCACTCGGAAAAACTCTACAGCGGACGGGAAGTGGTCGCCAGCAACGGGCAGATTCACGCCGCGATGGTTGATATTTTACGGGAAGCGCAAACGCTGCCGGGCTGAGATTGACCTAACTAAAAATGCGGTGGGGGAACGAATTTACCCGGCGCGGAACAGTAGAATGGTGGAACCCAGCGTCAGGATGTCACCATCGCGCAGGGGGCGGCCTTTTTCCGTCACGGCGGTGCTGTTTACCAGCGTGCCGTTGGCGCTGCCCAGATCATGAATGACCCAATTGTTATCCACCAGTTGCAGGCGGGCATGAGGGCGCGACACGGAGGGGTCTTGGAGGCCGATTTCCCAGTTGGATTTGCTGGTCGCGCGGCCCAACGTCACGGTAGACAGCAGCAGCGGAATCGTGGTGCCTTCCTGGGGGCCGGTGGTGATAATCAGTTTGCCTTTGCCGGTGTTAATGGTTGCCGTGATGAGCGTCCCCATCTCTTCGGCATTCCGTTGGTCTTCTTCGGTGACAGTCGCGGAGAAATACAACACCGGCACATACAGCCGGATCACATCGCCAGAAGCCAGAGGAAACGACTCGGTCAGCGCCTGATCGTTAACAAAAGTGCCATTAGCGCTGCCGAGGTCATCAATCATAAAGATGCCCTCGCGGTAGGTAATCACCGCGTGCTGACGGGAAACATGTTGTTCCGGGATACAAATATCATTCCCGGCCTGGCGGCCAATGGTAGCCGTTGCGCCTTCGGTTAACACAAACTCCTGCACCACAGCCGTTTGGGGATGTTTCCAGGTGATTTTCGCCAGACTCAGCGGAATATTGATCATGGATGCTTTATTAGTATGGATGAACCGAATGATCTGGGTTAATTCTACACCTGTCAGACTATTTATGACACAGGATTTTATTCCCGCTGACGGGCACGGGTCGCTTTGACGGGTTTAACCGGGCCGCCAATGGGCTTGTATTCCCAACTCGCGCCAAATTCGGCTTTAGCTTCCGAACGCGAGATGACACGCAGTTCGGCGTTATCATAATTAAACGCGCCAGTAAACGCACGCCGCGCCTGAAGTTCGGCCTCGGCTTGTTCGCGCGTGTCATGTTTGGTGACAAAACGCCAGACAGTTTCGTAATCACGACGCACACAGACACAATAGTATTCCGCGTTTGTTTTTGGAGCCATCGCTACCTCTTTTATCTGTGACACCATCGTCCTAAAACAAAACAGTGCAAGACAGGCGTCCTGCACTGTTCGTTGACTAACTACGAGTGCGCTCGCCTGAACTAGAAGCGACCACCACCGCGACGGTTGTCACCACCACGCCGGTCACCGCCACCGCGATTGCCGCCGCCGCCGTAACCACCACCACGATTGCCACCACCGAAACCGCCGCCGCGATCTTCACGCGGACGCGCTTCGTTGACGGTCAGGGCACGTTCGTCCAGCATATAGCCGTTGAAGCGCTTGATGGCCTCCTGCGCGCCTTCTTCGGTTGCCATTTCGACAAAACCGAAACCACGCGGGCGACCCGAGTCACGATCAGTAACGAGTGAAACGTCGCTCACTTCACCGGCCTGACCAAAAAGTTCACGGAGCTGTTCCTGGGTTGCGCCGTAAGACAGATTGCCAACGTACAATTTCTTTGCCATGTTTGAGATACTCCTGCATGGATAACCAAATAACATCATAGGGCATATACTGAGGTGGCAAAAATACGGAGCGACTGACCAAACAACTCGAGGCGCAGAAGTATTAAACCAGGCTACTGAATACCCTATCTATACCAATTATCTCACAGGTTACAATTTCTGTAAACTACCAATCCCACTTCTCACCCACCATTAACCAACACAACGGCTTGTAACGGGCGCGGTAAGGGACTTACTTACCCACAGCGGGCGTCTGGGTCGGGGCTTTGGCGGCAATTAAGGCACAGGCTTCTTCCAGGGTGGGAACAAACACAAAATCGGGCGGCGTATAACTTGATAAGACCGCCGCCAACATCTGGTTGATGCTTTTGATAAAACCGGCCAGCAGGCGCGGCGCGACGTAGACCACCTGGTCAATGTTCGGGTGCTGCACATCCGCCACTTTTTTAAAGTGATTGACCGCCCCTTCCGGCGGAAACCCCGCCTGCCGAATGTCCAGGATCAGGTTCGTTTTATGGTTAATCGTATTTGCCAGCGCCACCATCTGTTGAATGGCGATCTGAAAATCATCCCAATTCCAGGGCCTTTCAAAGGTAATCAAGACATGTGTTTGGGCCGTATCGCCCCAGGCAACCTGAATTCCCATCTGATTTTCCCCCTTCCTAAAATCACACGGGCCGCGAAACTGACATTGGCCGCGCGGTGATTTGACCCGATTTTTATTCTAAGCATTACGGCATATTTCTACAAGTTTATTGATCTGATTTTCAGTGAATTCTGCGCCGCACCCTGTCGCCACCAGCGGGGGATGAAGGTTATAATCAGCGGTCACACGTCAACCTTTCAAACCCTAGCAGGATAAAAGCATGTCCACCATCCATCTCCTTACTGAACTACCCGGCCCGAAATCGCGGGAACTGGTTGCCCGCCGGGAAGCCGCCACGCCGCGCGGCGCGGCCAAACTGACGCCGGTAGCGATCGTCAAAGCCGAGGGGGCCAGCCTGACCGACGCTGACGGTAACACCCTGCTCGATTTTGCCGGGGGCATCGGGGTGCTGGCCGTCGGCCACTGTCCGCCCAATGTGGTGGATGCCGTGCAGGATCAGGCCGAAAATCTGCTGCATCTGTGCGCGATTGTCGGCACCTATCCGGTCTATGTGGAAGTGGCCGAACGCCTGAATGCCATCACCCCTGGCGACTTCCCCAAAAAGACGGTGCTGCTCAACAGTGGCGCGGAAGGGGTTGAAACGGCGGTGAAAATCGCACGGGCCTTCACAGGACGCTCGGCAATTGTCGTTTTTGAGGGCGCGTATCATGGTCGCACCAATCTGACCTTAGGCATGACCAGCAAGTACGGTCTGTTTAAAAAAGGCTTCGGGCCATTCGCGCCGGAGATTTACCGCCTGCCGTTCCCGAATGTTTACCGCCGCCCCGCCGGAATGAGCGAAGACGATTATGTAACCGACTGCATCGCGCGGCTGGAACATGCGTTTGTCGCGCAGGTTGATCCCAGCGCGGTGGCCGCGGTTGTGCTGGAAACGGTGCAGGGCGAAGGCGGTTTTATCCCCGTACCGCTGCGCTTTTTACAGCGTTTGCGGGACCTCTGCACCCAGCACGGCATGGTGTTTGTGGCCGACGAAGTGCAGTGCGGGTTCGGGCGCACCGGCAAACTATTCGCCGTCGAACATTATGGTGTTGTGCCGGATTTGATCGTCACGGCCAAGTCGCTGGCGGCAGGGCTGCCCCTGGCGGCGGTGACGGGCCGCGCCGACATCATGGACGGCCCGCATCCCGGCGGTCTGGGTGGCACGTACAGTGGCAATCCGCTGGCGTGCGCGGCAGCCATTGAAGCCATTAAGATGATTAACACCCCGGCGTTTCTGGAACGCGCGGTAGCTGTTGGCGCGCGCTTCCGGCAGCATTTGCTGGCCTTGCAGGCGGAAATTCCATTGATTGGTGACGTGCGCGGCCTAGGCGCGATGGTGTTGATGGAACTGGTGAAAGACC
>DATALK010000534.1:0-5017 GCA_036261085.1 Phototrophicaceae bacterium
AATGGGACTGGAACTAGATTTTGTGAAGGGCGAAGGGCCAGCGATTTATGATCCGGTGCGCACCGCCGCCGATATTGAGCGGCTGCGGGTGCTGCCGCCGGAGGAAACGCTCAATTTTACCTTAGAGGCGATTCGGTTGGCGCGGCTGGAATTGGCGGCGCGGGGTATCCCGCTGATTGGGTTTAGCGGCGCACCGTTCACGCTGGCAACCTATGCGATTGAAGGCGGCAGCAGTCGCCATCATTTGATTACCAAAAAGTTGATGCTGAACCAGCCGGAATTGTGGCATCAACTGATGACCAAACTCAGTGAAGTGGTCGGCCAGTATTTGTTGGCGCAGGTGCGGTCCGGGGCGCAAGCGCTGCAAGTGTTTGATAGTTGGGTGGGTGAACTCAGCCCGTTGGACTACGAACGCCATGTTTTGCCCTACAGCCGCCGCGCTATTGACATTGGCAGCCAGGGCGGCGTGCCGATTATCCACTTTGGCACAAATACGGGCGGGATGCTGCCGCTGCTTCAGGCGGCGGGTGGGGATGTGATCGGTGTGGATTGGCGCATGGATCTGGCGCAGGCGTGGCACATTCTGGGTGATAATGTCGCCATTCAGGGCAACCTTGATCCGGCGGCCTTGTTTGCCGATTGGGAAGCCTTAAAGACGCAGACGCGGCATATTCTAGATAGTGTGCGCGGCCAACCCGGCCATATTTTTAACCTGGGACACGGGATTCTACCGGAAACGCCGGTGGACAACGTGCGTCGTTTGGTAGACTTTGTCCACGAGTACAGCCAGGTTGAGGTGAACCGATGACCTCTCGTGTTATGAGTCATAGCGCCCCACTGACACCCGCCCAAACTAAACAGATCGTTATCATTGGCGGCGGCATTTCGGGGTTGAGCGCTGCCTGGTATGTGCAGCAAGCACACAATCAGAGTATGGCCCTCAAGGTTACGGTTCTGGAAAGCTCAAATCGGTGGGGCGGCAAAATTCTGACGGAGCAGATTGAGGGTGTTGGGGATGCTCCCTTTGTTATTGAAGCTGGCCCGGACTCGTTTCTGACACAAAAACCCTGGGCGCTGCAACTGGCGCGGGAATTGGGGCTGGGCGAGCGCTTATTGGGAACCAATGATCGGCTGCGCAATGTCTATGTGCTGCAACGGGGTCGCCCGGTGGTGCTGCCCGATGGGGTGCTGCTGATCGTCCCGACGAAATTCCGGCCCTTTGCGCTGTCACCCCTGATTTCACCACTCGGCAAATTGCGGATGGGATTGGATTTGTTGATTCCGGCAAAACGAGATGACGCCGACGAAACCTTAGCCGAATTTGTGCGCCGCCGGTTGGGTAACGAAGCGCTGGACAAAATCGCTGAACCGCTGATGTCCGGCATTTATAACGCGGAAGCCGATAAACAGAGCATCCTGGCGACCTTTGCGCGGTTCCGCCAATTGGAGCGCGAACATGGTAGCCTGATTCGTGGAATGCTGGCTTCCCGGCGGCAGCGTCCCCCCGTTTCAGCGGCAGCGCCAGCGGCGAAAACTTCGGCGTTTATGTCGCTGCAAAACGGCACGCAGGAATTAATTGGGGCGCTAGTCAATCACCTGAACGCCGATTTGCGTTTGAATACCGCCGTGACCGCAATTGAACAGATAGGGGCGGGGAATTATCAGGTTATTACCAACAATGGTGGGCGGTTCCACGCCGACGCCGTTGTGCTGACGACGCCCGCTTATACGGCGGCTGACCTGCTGCGGCCACTCGCACCCCAGGCCGCTGAGCAATTGGCCGCCATCCGGTATGTCAGCACGGGCACGATTTCGCTGGCGTTTCGCGCGGCGGATATTCAACGTCCGCTGCATGGTTTCGGGCTGGTCATTCCCAAAAGTGAACGCCGCCCGATTAATGCCGTGACGATTTCCTCCACCAAATTTGACCATCGCGCGCCGGAAGGATATGTGCTGCTGCGGGTGTTCTTCGGCGGCTCGCGCAGCCCGGAGAGCATGGCCTATGACGATGACCAACTCCTGCGGGGCGTTCGCGCGGAGTTACGGCAGATTTTAGGCATCGAAGCCGCGCCGTTGTTTCACCGGATTTATCGCTGGCATAATGCGAATCCGCAGTATGATGTTAACCACTTGGAACGAGTCGCCGCTATTGAAGCGGCGTTACCGGCGGGCATCTATGTGACCGGCAGCGCCTTGCGCGGGGTTGGAATGCCGGATTGTGTTTATCAGGCGCAGCAAACTGTGAGCAAAATTATGGACACCATCACTGTACCGGAAGCCGAGGCCGTCCCATGAAAACCACCGAATCTGAAAAGCTTTTTCAACAGGCGCAGCAGTTGATCCCCGGCGGTGTCAACAGCCCGGTGCGGGCGTTTCGCAGCGTGGGGGGCACGCCGCGTTTTATTGAACGAGGGCAGGGAGCCTACATCTGGGACGCAGATGGCAATCGTTATCTGGATTATGTGCTGTCGTGGGGGCCGCTGATTCTGGGACACGCGCACGCGGCGATAGTCCAGGCGATTGTGGAAACCGCCGCGCGGGGCACAAGTTACGGCGCGCCGACGCGCCTGGAAAATGAATTGGCTGAACGGGTGGTGCAGACCGTTCCCTCCATTGAGATGATCCGCTTTGTCAACAGCGGTACGGAAGCCTGTATGAGCGCTTTACGGCTGGCGCGGGCGTATACGGGACGCGACAAAATTATCAAATTCGCGGGCTGTTATCACGGCCACGCAGACCTGCTGCTGGTGCAGGCGGGCAGTGGGGTGGCGACTTTGGGGCTGCCGGATTCACCCGGTGTGCCAAAAGCCACCGCCGCCCAGACGCTGACTGCGCCGTACAATGATCTGGACGCCGTGCGCCGTTTGTTTGAGCAGTATCCCGGCGAAATTGCCGGTGTCATCGTTGAACCGATTGCCGCCAATATGGGGTTTGTGCTGCCGCAGTCGGATTTTCTGCCGGGGCTGCACCAGTTGTGCCAGCAGTACGGCGCGGTTTTTATTCTGGATGAGGTGATGACCGGTTTTCGCGTGGCTCCTGGCGGCGCGCAGGCCTATTGGCAGCTCGACCCGGATTTGACGTGTCTGGGTAAGGTGATTGGTGGGGGACTGCCAGTGGGCGCGTATGCCGGTAAACGCGAAATCATGCAGCATGTCGCCCCGGCAGGGACGATGTACCAGGCCGGGACGCTTTCCGGCAATCCGCTGGCGATGGCAGCGGGGTTGGCAACGCTGCGCGGTCTACTTGCCGAAGGTATTTTTAACGCGATTGAACAGAATACCGCCGCATTGGTACAGGGATTAACGAATGCTGCTCAAGCCGCCGGGATTCCGCTGCAAGCTGGTTATGCGGGAACGATGTTCGGCTTCTATTTCCTGAAGGCGGACGCAACGGCCATTGTAGATTACGCCAGCGCTAAACACGGCGCGGACACTGAACGGTACGCGCGGTTTTTCCACGCCATGCTGGAACAGGGCGTCTATTTTGCGCCCAGCCAATTTGAAGCCGGTTTTATGAGCAGCGCGCATACCTCGGATGATATTCAAATGACACTGGCAGCGGCCAATCGCATTTTTGCCCAATTTTAGCCGAGGGTTTGATAACCAGCTTTGCTAGAATGGCCCGGATTACATCGGCGCATCTTTTGTAGGGCGGTTTGTGAACCGCCCTTTTTCTATAGCGTATCTCCCCTAACAACGCCTGTTTATTAGCGCTACAGTTATGTTCCAACTGCCAGGTCGTCTATCCTTCCACGCCTAGACGATGTATATTGATGGAAACCACCTGCAAATATTGAATGAGGTTTTTATGAAACATCTGCTGGTGCTTGTGTTCTTATTTTTGTTTCTAATGTGGGGGCCAGTGGCGGCCCAAGACATCCCTCCCCGGCAGCAATTTCCGGTTAGTACCTGGAATCAAATTGCCCCTGGCGGCGCAACCACCTGCGGGCATGGCGCGCCCTATAGTTTTTATTATCGGGAGGGGCCGGGTGAGGATTTGCTGATTGATTTTCAGGGTGGGGGCATGTGCTGGAATGCCCAGACCTGTAACATCTCCACCACTACCTTTGATGACTCGATTAATCCCGGTGATCCGAGTGATAACCCGGACTTGTTTCCGGTGGGCATCACCAATGTTTATACCGAGGATAATCCCTTCGTCAATTATGATATGGTGTATGTGAACTACTGCACCGGCGATCTGCACACGGGGAATACCGTTGTTGGTTATGACTATGGCGGCAACTGGTTTGAAACCCGCCATCTGGGCAGCGTAAATGCTACCGCCGTTTTGAACTGGGTCTATAACAATTTCCCCGATCCCGACTCGGTTTTTGTGACCGGGTGCAGCGCGGGCGCGGTTGGCGCGGCTTACTGGGCGAACGACATCATGCAGCATTATCCTAATGAACGGGTCGCTTTATTGGGCGATTCGGGCGGCGGTTGGCGCGGCGGTCTTGGCCCCACCTGGAACTTATGGGGGACGAATTATTACGGTTTAACCGGGGATGCCCTCAGCATTGAAAAATTTTATATCACGGCTGCGCAGAACTTCCCAAACAACCGGGTGGCGGAGTACAACACCGCCTGGGATGAAACGCAGTCCTTTTTCCACGATGTCGGTTTCAGTGCGGTTGAGTACGAGGACGCTTTACGCCTGAATTTGCGGGATATTAACAACAGCGTGCTGAACTTCCGTTCCTATACCCAGGGGGGAAATCTGCACTGTATCCTGCCGCGCACCGAGTTTTACGACTACGCCACCAATCAGGTACGGTTCCGGGATTGGATTGCTGATCTGGCAGCGGGGCGGCGGCTCAACAATATCGCCTGTACGGATTGTAGCAAGCCGGAACTGCTCTTTGGCAAGTAGTTTGCTGTTGGTAATGGGCGCGGTCAAACTAGTGTCAATTGGCATCCAGTTATGGTATGCGTTGATGACGCCGGACGCTGGAAGTCGTCCGGCTGTTTTTGGATAAGCCGCCTCAAGGCGGCTGAACCCCCAGTGATCGCGTCGA
>DATALK010000536.1:0-3177 GCA_036261085.1 Phototrophicaceae bacterium
TATCCGCCGGTATGTGTTTGTCCGGTTAAGGCTCGGATGGCCGCGTCCACTTCCGCAACCACGTCCGCCGGTGGTTCGCCGTAACGCGGGCCGGTTTTCAGGAAATCCGCAAAAGTCTGTTCCTGGAAACCATCATCACAGGCACAGCCAATCGAGTCGTACCATTCGATGGTGCGCGCATCTTTATGGATGACCAGCCCCCACACGCCGCCGTCATCCGCTTTCCACATCCAGGAGGTGGTAAGTGGTTTGTCGGTCATAGTTGGTAATCCTCACTCCATCAGGTGTTGGCCCTGCGCGTCAATTTTCATCAAATCCAGTTGTACCAGTTCCAGCTGAGAATACCGTGTAGCAGGTATTAAAAGCCCGCAAGATATAGTCTTTACCTTTTTCATTCGGGCGTAGTGCAAGCGTCATGAACCCGCCATGCGTTCATCCGGCGCGAGACGGTGATGCTTTTTACACTGTATTTATAACTTCACCAAAGGAGAACACAATGCGTCGCCTGATCTGGATTATTTTTATCACCACTTTGTTCCTGACCCTGCAAGCGGTAGCGGCTCAGGAAGCCGAACTACCCTGGTGTCACCAACCCAGCGGGGTTAATTTTGAACAACAATCCTACAGCTATAAATATACGGTTGCTCTTGGCAAAGGCCCGGACGGCATACGCGCGGTTTACCAACCTTACAACCAGCGCATTATCCTGATGAAAGCTGCTACCCGCGAAGTGGTACAGGTGATTGAGGAAGGCATTGAACCTATCAATAATTTTGATGTCATCAGTTATTCACCTGACTGCCGATATCTGGCAGGTGTGTTGGGCAACACCCATGCTGAACATACCACTGTCGTGTGGGACTTAATCACGAATCCCGCGCGTCGGGTTGATGCCAGTGATCAATGGATTGCTCGTTCCTGGTATTTTAGTTGGAGTCCCGACAGTGTTTATGCCGTTGTCAGTACCTGGAATGAAATTTTTCTCTGGCAACTGGCCTCGAATCAACGGATTAGACTGAGTCCTGACGTGCATTCCGATTGTTACCCCAACGCTTTAGGCTGTGGGGGTGATACGGTTCCCTACCGCCATGTCAGTTGGGATGTTGCCAACCAGCTGGTCTCGTTGTCCTTGTTACATGAGACAGTTACCTATCGTCTGGCTGACGGCCAGCCCGTTACCGTGACCAGCAATGGAACCCCGCTGCCTCCGGCAGTGCAGCAAACCGTTATCGAACGACTGGCCTCACCGTTGGGCTGCTTTGTGCGGGTGCGAACCGATGGCAATGATATTGTTCTGGCTGATCGTAATACTCAGGAAGCTCGTCTGGTGATTCCCGATCAGCCGTATAAAAATGTCTTTATCTTCAAAGGTTGGTCAAGCAACTGCCGGTATTTCGCGGCGGCGGTTGGCTCTGATCGCAAACATACCGACACGGTAGTTTGGGATGTAATGACCCAGCAACGGATAGCAACCTTCAATAATGCCCAGGGATACACCCATGAACTGAGCTGGTCGCCTTTCGGCTCCTACGCTTTGATTGAAACGCGCCATGGCGCGTACCTGTGGGATGTTGTCACCGACCAGCGCACGCTGTTAACCGATCAGGTGAATAGTGATGGACAGAGTTTTAATCGCTGGCAGCGCTGGGACGCCCAAAATATGATTCTCATTGTCCAGACAGTTGGTGAAGGTATCTTCCATATTTACCGATTACCGAATGGAGAACTTCTTGCGCAGGTAGAGCAGATTGAGCAAGTTTGCCCGCAGTTCTCTAGCATTTGTTAACGCGAACCAGCATTCTGGACCCGGCAATACCTCGACCCAAAAGGGGTGGTGATTTTTGAGGGCATAACATAGTTTTTGCAGGCCAAAGTTTTCGGTTATGCCCTGTCTTTTCTCCACTCCCGACCCAAAATCCGTTTATCCGCAAGGGCGAATCCTGGTTCGCCCTTTTATTTTGACGCGGCTCAAACTGTGTCTCTTACCGGCCAGCCAATGTCTGCCAGCATGGCGCGCAGCGTTTCCACCGGCAGGCCGACCACATTGGTGTAACTGCCGTCAATGTGCGCTACCGGTTTAAATTCCGGGTGCTGAATCGCGTAACTCCCCGCTTTATCAAACGGGTCGCCGCTGGCGATGTAGGTTTCAATTTCGGCATCGGTGTAGTTCCGCATGGTGACATCAGTGCGGGTTAGTCTGGTGTCTTGTACGGACACGATATATCGTGTCCGTACCACCCCTTCGGCTGGTGTCCGTACTTCTTCAACCACGAGCAGTGTCAGCGCCGTATAGACCTGATGCACGCGCCCGCGCAGCCGCCGCAGCATCGCGCGCGCGTCATCGGCATCGGCGGGTTTGCCCAGGATGGCCCCGCGTTCGTCTACGCCGAGGGTATCCGCGCCGAGAACAACGATGGTATCCGCCGCCAGTACCGCCGCCGGTTCGGTCAGGCGGGCGGCCACTGCCGCCGCTTTCTCCTGGCTGAGGCGGCGCACATAGGCCAGCGGCGCTTCGTCCCGTTGTTGGGTTTCGTCTACTTGCGGTTTAATGATGGTAAAAGTGAGGCCCAGGGTTGTCAGCAGCTCACGCCGCCGGGGTGAGCTTGAGGCCAGAATGAAAGCAGGTGTCATAAATTCAGCCGGAAAAGAATAAAGACACGTCAAAACGTGTCCGGTTGCGTGGACCTGGTTAGCGGTAGCCAGAGGCTTGAACCTCTGGCGGCAGTTTAAAGGAGGCTAGAGGTTATTCTTCCTCTTCCTCTTCTTCATCCTCGTAGAATTCGTCCAACGAATGCGGGTGGCCGTGTTCGATTTCGGTTTCGTCCGCCGCGCGCAGCCCCAGCACTTCCACCGCGAAGGTCAGCGTTTTGCCAGCCAGCGGCGGGTTAAAATCAACCACCACAATGTCTTCGTCAATTTCCTGGACGACGCCAACGTACACGTACCCGTCATCGTCTTCGACCTCAACCACCATGCCGGGTTCGAGATTTTCCGCGCCGGGAATTTCATCCAGGTCGAATTCGTCCACGTCGTCTTCGTCATAATCCCCGTAGGCTTCTTCCGGCGGAACGGTCACCGTGAGTTTGTCACCGACCTGTTTGCCTGCGAGGGCCGCTTCCAACCCCGGTACGTTATTTTCCGCACCGTGCAGGTATTCCAGTGGTTCGTTGGCGTCGG
>DATALK010000012.1:0-2314 GCA_036261085.1 Phototrophicaceae bacterium
ACGCTGGTTCCCACTGCCGACACCACCTCCGGCGCGTGCCGTTTGTACAGCCCGGATGGCAGCGAAGTGAATATCCGTTCCGGCCCCGCCACCAATTACGCCCTGTTGGGCCGCTTCCGCGCCCAGACGGAACTGGCGGTGATCGGTTACAACTCGACCTGGTTTGTGGTCAGCTACAACGGCGTGCAGGGCTGGGTCGCCGGTTGGGTGACGGAACGCAAAGGCAACTGCGGCAGTCTGGCATTTGTCACCGCGCCGCCGCTGCCCACCGCGCTGCCCGCCACCGCTGTGCCAACAGCGCCGCCCGCGCCTGCCGGAGCCGTGATTGAATTCTGGGCGGATAGTTACAATATCTTCGACGACCAATGCACCCGCATTAACTGGCGCGTGGAAAACATCCAGGCTGTGGCCTTAGATGGCGCGGGCGTGGTCGGCCAGGACTCGCGGGAGGTTTGCCCAGATGTCAATACCACCTATACGCTGCGGGTTACGCTGCGGGATGGCTCACCGACGGATCGTCCGGTGACAATCACGGTCACACCGCGCACGACAGCCCAACCCGATCTTTACGTGAGCGAGTTTTCGCTGAATCCGGCAATCCCCGTCAAAGGACAGGCGGTAGAAGTGCGGGTCGGCGTTTACAATCAGGGGGATGCGGCGGTTCCGGCCACCGCTTTCCGCGTTGAGTGGTTCCCCGGCGAAAATTACCCGGCGGCGGCCTGTTCCTGGGAGTTGGGCAGTCTGGCGGCACACGGGGGGCGGATTGTCACCTGCACTTATCCGGGGTATCCCAGCCCTTACGGGAGCATCAACACCCTGGTGAAAATTGACGTGAACAATACGATTGGCGAAAGCAACGAAGGCAACAACCGTTTCACGCAGGCCATCAGCGTGAGTAACCCGTAACTGTAACATTTAGTCCGTCGGGGCGGATCAGCGACCCGCCCCGACCAAACATCCCGTAACAGGTGCGAATGACCACCCCTTCCTGTGCTGGAATTCGGGCCAAATTTAACGATAGGTAATTAATTTTTTGGAATTTCGATAGGTATGCTGAATGAATCCTGGTCGGCCTCAGTAGTCAGCCGTTGGCCGGTGCTGAAATCATATAATCCCAGCACCAAACGATACGGGCCAGGGGCCAGATCAGCGGGCAGCGGCAGGCTGACATCGGCCCCGATGTAGACCTCTTGCGGGTCATCCCAGGTCAGCGTCAAACGATCCAGTGAGGTTGGCGGGCCATCGTTTTGGACAATCAGTTGGTCGGCGGCGGCGGGATATAAATGGACAAACAGCGAGTAGTTGGTCGCTGGCTGCCGTTGAATACGCCAATAGGGCCGAAACTTGAGGATATTGCCAGCTTTAAGCTCAGGGGTGTTTAGATCGTAACCGATTAATTGAATCTGTCCGCCAAAGACGGTTTGCGCTGGAATTTGGGGAGCGGCCACCCGATAAAAATAGACCGTTGAACCCATGATATTTTCATGCGCCGGGATGGTTTTGATAAGCGTAAACTGACGTAAAAAGGCATCCAGCTCATTGAGCCGCCCCCCGTATAAGTCAGCGCGGTCTTTGTCACTGAGCGCAAAGTAGCGGATGTTGCGCTCCACCAACTGTTCGGGCGTATTTTTTAAGATGTCCCCGTCCGGTTCCTGCCACCACTGGAACGATTTGACGCCGTCATAGCCGCTCCAGGGGCGGTTCCAGGTGTTGGCGATGTCGCTGCCCATCGGGGTCATAATCAACCCTTCCAGCGGGACATTGGCATCCGTCCAGCGCCAGAGCAGTACCGGCATCGGCGTCAATTCATACTGCTTCAATAAAGCGCCATTTCCCGGCACAAACGAAACCGCCAAGATACTGGCGACAGCCGCCGTCACGGCCACCGGCAGCCGTTGCCAGTGCCGCTGCCGGGATTTTTCCAGCCAGTCCCGAATCGCCCAACTAATTTGAACCAACGCGGCGGCCCACAGCGGGATGAGGGCTAAACTGATGGGCAGCACATGGCGGATTTTACCGGCTCCCAACCAGACCTGGGTAAAACTGGCACTCATCCCAATCCCCAGGAAACTATATAAAACCAACAGGCCAATTTGTTGCCAATCGAGAATCTGCCAATGGCGCTGGCGGCTGTACTGGTAGGCCAGGCCACCGAGACCCACAACACCGGCAAACAGGGCCAGCCCCAGCGGATAGATAGCATAGTACCAGTTGTTAAAGTGGCGGGATGGGGTGAGCAAAAAGGCTAAACCATCCCCTTTGAAGGTATCTATTTCTCGCGCTGGTAAATCGAGGGGACGAACGGCACTAAAAA
>DATALK010000030.1:0-2718 GCA_036261085.1 Phototrophicaceae bacterium
GGCCCTGGCCGCATCGGTTATTGAAATTGACCCCCGGCGACTGCGGGAAACGGTTCCGGCTTCGCCGCTGACCTTGATGAAGATGAGTCCGCAAGCGCGTGAAGCCGCGGACCGCGCCCGCCGCCGCAGCACCTTTTCCCCGGCAGGTGTGTCCCTGCTGGATGTGGGCCTCATCAGCCTGCAAGCCAGCAGCGAAGGGATGCTTATGCGGCGTTCCCGCACGATTTCGCTGGATGACAACGGCGTGCGTCCCTATTTAACACTGAACGTCGCGCCCGAATCGGCAGACCGGAATACCCTGATTCGCTTTGAAATCCTCGACCAGAACGGCCAGATACAGTTCGTCCACGAGATGAAATGTTACCTGCGCGATGGCGAAATGAACATTCTGGCCGATCATCATCTGCCGCTGGCTGGTAACGAACGCCTGACTTCCAGCGCCGGTGATTGGGATTTGCGCGTCTTTATGGATGGCGGTTTGTTGGGAGCGCTGACGTTCACCGTCACCCCATCGCTGGAAGAACGGCGGAAATTGTTTGCCCGCGATCCTGGCGAAGCGGTAAACCGCCTGCGGGAAATTGACGCTGATGCTGACAGTCCCATGAGTCTGGAAGAACTGCTCCGCGCCAAGAACCGTGACCAGCGGCAATAAAGCTGTTAGGGGAGCATAACTAAGTGAATCAATTCCGAAACCGTCAATTTTCCGAAGTCATGATCGGCATTTTGCTGTTGATTGTGGGTTTAAGTGCGCTGACCGAAGGGTCGCTCCTCTGGTTATTTCTGGTGATTCTCGGCGGTTACATGCTGTGGCGGCGGGCCAATACCAGCCAGGAGTCGAGTATATCCGACGAAACTTTTGAAGAAAGTCATGCCACCAGTCGTCAATCCGGGGCCGAGACCGTTTATGCTCACGCCCTGCGCGCCGTCGAAGCCGCCGGTCATGACCCTAACGAACTGCGGGTGCTGCCGGTGGATGTAGGCATCATGGCCTTCAAAAGTGACCTGCATCCGACGGTCTTCCGCACGCGCCCCGTACCGGATGATATTGATTACATCCAGCCCTTTGTTCAGCTTCGGCTGCCAACCAAAGCGACGGGCCGCATCAAATTTGAAATTCTGGACAGTGACGGGCAGGCAATTTTTATCCATGAGGATTTTTACAAACTGGATCGAGGCCGCAACCTGATTACCCCGGCGGCCCGTTTGCCCATCCACGATGCCCAGGCCATGCACAATGCCTGGCGAATGCGCATCAGTGCCGACGGCCTGATCCTGGCCGCCCACCAATTTGGCTGGCAGGAAGGGAGCGTGAATCGCGTGCGCCGCCACCTGAACGAGGACGGCGAAATCAGCAATGAATTACGCGCCGCGCTGACGGAAAACCGGTTGCAGCGCATGAGCCTGGATGAACTGCTGTCCTACCAGGACGACAGCGACCAGGAACAACAGCGCAGCTAGACCAACGTCCGCAAACACCGGTTCACGATATTTAAAACCTCATCCGGGTGGAAAGGCTTCATTAAAGCCCCGTCTGCCCGGATTTGTTGGATAAAAATCGGATCGCGGATGCGCGCGCCCGCGCTAAACAAAACTACCGGAATATGACTGAGATTCAGATCATTTTTGACCGCTAGGCAGACATCTCCGCCATTCATCCCTGGCATCATATCATCTAAAAAGATCATCTGGGGGACATGGGTACGAATCAATTCTAACGCTCGCAACCCATTGGGAGCGGTAATGGTGAAATAGCCGTAACGATGAAGTATTACTTGCAGGATGTCGAGAAAAGCGATTTCGTCATCTGCAATCAGAATTGTTTGCATAAGCGTTTTACCCCTCAATTCTGACCTCATCGTATCACATAATTACTTGTCTAAACATTAATATCTGTGAATTTACAATAAACCCCTTACTGCAAGTTCCGGCACACCTCCGCCGTAAAATCACCGGTAGACATCGCCCCTTCCGAATAAATGTCAAACGTGTGGCTGCCAGCCCCCAACGTGCGCCGCACAGCGTCTTCAATGCGCTGCCCCGCCTCTGGCCGCTGCCAATGATGGTCGAGCAGCAGCGCCAGACTGAGAATGGTCGCGGTAGGATTAGCGATACCCTGACCGGCGATTTCAATGGTGTTACCATGCACCGGTTCGGCAATCGCCACACCCGTTCCCAGGCTGACCGAGGGCGACAAACCTAAGCCGCCGCCCCAGGCCGCCGCCATATCGGAGAGAATGTCACCGTACAGATTGGGCGTCAGAATCACATCAAAACGGCTGGGGTCTTTGACCATCCAGTAAGCCGCAGTATCCACAAACAATTCATCCGTCATAATGTCTGAATAATACCCGGCCACTTCCAGCGCCACCCGGCGAAACAACCCGTCCGACTGCTGCAAAACGTTCGCTTTGTGGACAATCGTGATTTTTTTGCGTCCCACCCGCCGCGCCAGTTCATAGGTCAGACGGGCCACTCGTTCGGTAGCGTCACGGGTAATGACTTTTTCCGACACGCCCGTCCGGCCCTCATTTTCGGTATGCTCATGGCCGATATATAAATCTTCGGTATTCTCCCGCACGACCAGCAAATCCACGCCAGGGCGCGAAGTCGGCACGGGGAGATAGCGCGTCGGACGAATATTAGCATACGCCTGGAGCGCCCGCCGCAGCGAAACTACCGGCGAAAAATAACCTTCAACCGGATAGGTTGGGCTGGAAA
>DATALK010000033.1:0-2471 GCA_036261085.1 Phototrophicaceae bacterium
CCGACGAAGAGTTGGCGGATACGGGCGGCTTTGATGGCATGAATTTGGATGGCAGCAGCGGCCTGACGGTGTTGGCAATTGCCGCCGCCGGTTTAGTAGCAGTTGTATTTATCGCCCGCAAACTGCGGACAGCCGCGTAGTCTTCTGGTAGAATAGTCTCCAATCGTCCAATGGTAGGGGCGCGCGCATGGCCCCTACCAATGCATTTTGCCTCCTGAAAGCCTTATGAAAAACGAACGCTCCATCTTCACTCGATCTGCGGATGTCCGTGCAATCCTGGATGTGCTGGCGCTGGGTGAGCCAGTGACGGTTGTCGGCGTGAGTAACTTCGGTAAATCCACCCTCCTCCGTCAAATGATGGATGAACACGTGGCTGAAGCATACCAACAGCGCACCGGGCATAAGGGTCTGTTTGTCTATATTGACTGTAACCGGATGCTGCAAATGAGCGCGCAAGGCTTTTATGAGGTTATTTTGCGCGCCGTGCTGGAAGCGCTCGCCAAACTTAACGTCCATGATCTCCACCAGCATATTGAAACGTTCTATGAAAAGGTGGTCGAATCACAAAGCGGTTTCATGATTCCCCTCGCGTTCAGCAACGCGATTGTCGCGCTGATGGACAGCGATTATGTGGAAGATTTGATTCTGCTGCTGGATGAATTCGATGCCGTGCTGACCGAGTTGGACGAACGCGTTTTTCTCAACTTGCGGGCGATCAAAGATAAGTATAGCGAGAAGCTCAATTATGTGACCGCGACCCTCCGCCCGCTGACCACCTTGGGCGGCGGCGATGATTTGTCTGAATTTGTCGAGCTGTTTGCGGCCCAAAAATACTGGCTGCAACCCCTTGGTACCGACGATGCCACCCACTTTGCGTCGGAAATTTTTCGCCTGGCGAATGACCAGTTAGACCCGCCGGAACGGGATTATATTTTGGGGCAGGCCGGTGGACATCCGGGCCTGATTCAAGCGGTGGCGCATGTCGTGCTGGAAATCGAGTCCGGCGCACCTGCCACCTATACCGAACGCGCTTTAAATGTGGCGGGCGATGTGCTGCAACGTCACCGGCTGGTTCGCTCTGAACTCGGCAAAATGTGGAAACAACTGCTCCCCGACGAGCGAGACGCACTGATCCTCGTTGCCACACGCGGGCCAGCCGCCCTGGATGAGATGATGCTAGGCGACCTGCTGTCGCGGGGACTGCTGGTGGAAGAACGGGGCGAAATCCGCTTGTTCGCCACTTTATTGGCCGATTATGCACGCCGTCAGGGACTGATCCGCCAGACGAATCCGGCAGGGGTATGGGTCGATATTGACGCTGGAACCGTGATGGTCGGCAGTGATATGGTTGAGCCGCTTACCGATCTCGAATACCGGCTGCTGCTGCTGCTTTATGGGCGGCTCGACAAAATCTGTGATAAGTACCAGATCGTCGAAGCCGTCTGGGGGCAGGAATATCTGGGTGAAGTGGACGACGCCCGCATCGAAAAACTCATTAGCCGCCTGCGATCCAAACTGGAAAGTGATCCCACTCATCCGCAGTTAATCAGTACGGTACGAGGGCGAGGTTACAAACTGAACAGCTTCAAACACAATCCCAGTTCGGGGGATGAGAGTTTGGAAGAGGATATCCCCTAAATTTTTAAGTTAGAGTGTGGTTAGGGGTGATAACAGTGTATTAGGATCGTGTTATAGTGTATAGATAACCTCTACAAACTAGTGTGATGGTGTCATGATCTATTGGTTGATCCTGCCGGTTTGTCTCTATGTCGCGCTTGCCGTCGTCGCCGTCGAACGCCGTCCTCATGGCATATCAAGCGTGGCTTTGGCATTCATGGCGATATGCCTCTCGCTGATCACTTTCGCTTATTTTATGTTGGGAACGACAACCCAACAGAACCATGCTGAAACGGCGGCCTATATCGTCGTTTTCACCTTCCAATGGGTCTACCTGCTGGCCTTGCCTCTGCTGCTGCTAAGCCTGTATTTTGAAACATGGTTCCAAATCCATGCCCGCACCCTCTTCAAAATTGGACTTGTTCCGATGTTGATTGTGAATACCATTCTGCTCATCGCTATGCTCCACAGCAGTGATCCGCTGGTGCAGCAGGTAGGCGAGCATTTCAGGATACATTTTTTAATTGCGAATGCGCGCAACTCGCTTCCGCGCGGCATCGCGTTTATTTTTTTGACGCAGTGGCCGTTCCTGCTGGCATTGGGGATCACTTTCTATGCGCGCCGCATCCGCCCCTGGCAAGCCGTGTTTCTCTTTTTAGCGACATCGATTTTCAGTGGCGCGGCTCAGCTCACGGCCGCATCCATCGAATCGGAATGGAGAAGTGTCGTTTCGGTACTGAGTTTTTTGCCCGCGATGCTGCTGTTTACGCTGCTGGTCCTACAGGCAACGCGCCGCAAAACATTCAATCCCGCTGTCCTCACCCGTTTGGTTGCGCCGAATGATGGGATCATTT
>DATALK010000064.1:0-3083 GCA_036261085.1 Phototrophicaceae bacterium
CACCACCGGACAGCGCGCCGTTACCGCTTCGATGATAGTCACGGGCGTCCCTTCGTTCTGACTGCTCAGGGCTAAAATATCCAGGTCGCTGTAAATAGCCGCCATATCGCGCTGCCACCCGGCAAAAATCACCGCCTCGCCCAGGCCGAGCGACTGCGCCAGCGCGGCAACGTTCGGGCGCAGTTCGCCGTCGCCAACCAACACAAAACGCGCGTCCGGCTGTTCGGCTTTAACTTTCGCCGCCGCCTGAATGAACAACTCCGGGTATTTCATCGGCACGAGCCGCCCGATTAGACCAATCAAGGGGGCGTCAGCGGGAATATGCCACTGCTGGCGAAACGTCCCAGCATGGCGCGGCATTTGGGCAAAAGCGGTCAGGTCTACTGGAATCGGCAGCACAGCAATTTTAGATTTAGAAGCGATGTGGAAATCGTCGGCCAGTTCGTCACGGAGGCCGCTGCTAAGGGTCAGGATGCGGTCTGAGAGCGGCGCGGCAAGGCGTTCCAGCGTGAGCGACAGCAATTCCATTGCCCGCGCCCACCGTCCACGAAACACGCCGTAAAACACATGGCCGTGAAAGGTATGGATGACCACCGGCACACCGGCTAACCGCGCCGCGATGCGCCCGACAAATCCGGCTTTGGCCGTGTGGGTATGCACAACATCCGGCTGAAGTTCGCGCAGCAGGCGCACCAGCTTGCGCGTGGTGGCGATGTCACGCAGGGGATGCAAAGAACGCCCCAACTCAGGAATGATGATCGGATGAATCCCCAATTGTTCGGCGTAATACAGCATATCACCTTCATTCGCGCCGATACGCCCGCAAACCAGCGAACTCTCGTATTCCGGGGGAGCGAGATGGGACACCATCAACGAAACCACGACTGCCGCGCCACCAACATTCAGACGGGCGATAATGTGAACAACACGAATGGGAGTATGAGATGGGGACATAAAACCACATCGGGAATAAAAGTAAGCGGCCAAAGCATAACATGCACCGGGCGAACTGTCTACAGCGGCCCATTTTTAGCCGCTTGACTTCCAACCGTCCAGACGGTATGCTAAAACAATAAAAACCGTCCAGACGGTTGGTAAGAAGTCAAACCAATGGCAACCAAACAAGAGGCCACCCAGACGCGGGAACGGCTGCTGGCGGCGGCCAGACAGACAATTCGAGGACGCGGCATCACCGGGCTAACACTGGATGCGGTGGCAAAAGAGGCGGGAGTAAGTAAAGGCGGGCTGCTGCATCATTTCCCGTCGAAAGAGGCGCTGGTTGAAGGCATCCTGAAACACCTGTTTGAAGTCTTTGAAGCGCGGGTGCAGCACTATTTTGAACTTGAAGCCCCCACCCCCGGACGCTGGCTGCGGGCTTATGTGCGGGCCAATTTTGCCGATGAACCGCTGCCCCTGGAATTGGGAACGGTGGTTATGATCGCCATGACCGAAAATCCGGCGCTGCTGGGGCGAGTGCAAGAAGATTATCAGCGATGGGAGGAGCGGTTGCTGGCTGATGGTGTATCGCGCGCACGCGCCCTGGTCATCCGGCAGGCAGCGGACGCCTTCTGGCTCGATCAATCCATTCGGACGAGTCGGGAAGATGAGGCAGACCGGCTGGCTGTGATGAATGAACTGTTGAAGCTGACAGAGATGGACGCCAGATGACCGCCGCGCTGTTCGTCTCACTCATTGGGATCGCGCTGCTAGACAGCCTTAACCCATCTTTGTTTATCGCGCAGTTCTTTTTATTAACGACCCCGCGCCCAGTGCCGCGTCTGCTCAGTTATATTGCGGGGGTGTTGGTGGTGAACTTTACCGGCGGGGTACTGATTTTAAGCGGCGCGCGAACACTCGTTACCGATTTCTTCAACGGGCTGAGTCTGGAAATCTTGTTTGGGCTGGAACTCACCCTGGGATTGGCGGTACTGGTCTTTGGCCTATGGTATCGCGCTCAGGCAGATACGGCGGAAGCAAAAAAGCCGCGTTCGCTGCGCCCGCTCCACACCTTTTTCCTGGGGATGGTAGTGATGGTCAACGAACTGACCACCGCACTGCCCTATTTTGTCGCCATCGAACGAATTGCCCAGGCCGAGTTAAACAGCGGGTGGAGTTTCGCCGCGCTGGCCCTCTATAATCTGATTTTCAGTTTACCGCTGGTGGGGTTTGTGCTGCTATTTGTGGTTTACGGACAACAGTTTTCCAAACACCTTGACCGGATTGGTCAGGTGGTGAGAAGCTGGACACCGCGCCTGATCAAATATCTCTCGATTGGTTTGGGAGGGGCGCTGGCGCTCGACGCTGCCAGTTACTTTTTAATCGGGCTACCATTATTCACTGGGTAATAAAGAACACTAAGCCTGACGGGAGCTGATCCCACGTCAGGTAGTGAAATACTTTTAGACCGGCGACGCCGGTCACGCCGCCGACAGTTTAAATCTGGCGAATGACCGACAGAACTTTGCCGCGAATGCTGCAAATGTTGGGGTCAACATAAATCGGTTCCATGTGCGGGTGCGCGGGCTGGAGTTTAATCCGGCTGCCTTCGCGGAAGAAATATTTCAGCGTCGTTTCGCTGCGATCTTCCAACCACACCGCCACCATATCGCCGTTGTTGGCCGTCTGCTGGCTGCGCAGAATCACGATGTCACCTTCGCGGATCATCGCGTCGGTCATCGAATCGCCTTTAACGCGCAAAGCAAAGGCTTCCGCCGGGTCAACGCCACCGAGCAGCGATTCGGTGACTTCCACATTATCTTCGGGATAGTAGTCTTCCGGCACAGGAACCGGCTCGCTGGCGTAAATGTTGCCATAGAGCGGGACCTGAACGTTGGCGACTGCCGCATGAACCGCCACGCGCGCGGTCTTTTTGCCATCGGCTCCTGGCAGGTCGCCGACCATCCGCAGCCCGCGCGCCACATGGGACGAGCGTGTGAGATACCCGGCCTGCACCAGTTTGTTCAAATTATAATTGACCACCGAGGTCGAATTAATGCCGGTAGCCTCACCAATCTGGCGGATGGTGGGAGGGAAGCCATTTTCGACCATGTACTTGTCCATGTAGCGCAAAATATTGCGCTGGC
>DATALK010000051.1:0-1699 GCA_036261085.1 Phototrophicaceae bacterium
ACACCTGGAGAAATGGGCGCGCGGCGGCTAGAATACCAGCGGCAGCGATCAGCCGGATAACATTATCAGGAAATCGGGGATGCACCGGGAACACCACCGGCAGCGGCAGCCGATTCAGTGCCGCTAGAATTTCCGACAGCGTTTCGGGGGTGTCGGTATTCGCCGGACGATGAATCGTAACTGCCGCATAAGGGGTATCCGGCGAGAGATTCATAGTGGTGTGGATTGACGCTTCTTGCCGGGCGATGACCACATATTTTAGAACGGCGTCCACCATGATGTCGCCGGTTTGCACAACTCCGGCAGTAATCCCTTCTCGCGCCAGGTTGGCTACCGCGATGGGGGTCGGGCAAAACAACCGACGCGACAGGTGATCGGTCAACACGCGATTGATTTCTTCCGGCATGGCGCGGTTATAACTGCGCAGTCCGGCCTCGACGTGCATAATCGGCAGGTGGACTTTGGCCGCCGCCAGCGCCGCCGCCAGGGTGGAATTGGTATCCCCATAAACCAACATCCACTCCGGCTGCTGCTGTTCAATGACTTTTTCGAGGGCGATCATAATGCGCGCGGTTTGTTCGGCGTGGCTGCCCCCGCCGACACCCAGATTAATATCTGGTTCGGGGATGCCAAGCTGCTGAAAAAAGACCTTCGACATCGCATCATCGTAGTGCTGACCGGTATGAACCAGATATTCGTCGTGATACTGCCGCACTTCCGCTGACAGCGGCGCGGCTTTGATAAACTGTGGGCGCGCGCCCACCACCGAAAGGATGCGCATAAATCCCCGATTTCCTGATAATGTTATCCGGCTGATCGCTGCCGCTGGTATTCTAGCCGCCGCGCGCCCATTTCTCCATGTGTGAATTCCGGCGGCAACTTGTGCCCCGCCGCCTTTGTGTTACGCTTTGAGTATCATGGGAGGTGTTTGATGAGTAAATGCATTTTGAGTCTGCTGCTGGCGCTGTTCTGGTTGCTACCCGCCCAGGCCCAGACGGATAGCTGGCAGGCGTGGCTGTATGAGGCGGGAACTGGCGTGATGACGCGCGTGACGGAAACGGGCGAGGTGCAAACTTTTACCCTACCCCGACCTGCCGGTTTTGACCAGTATCCGCAGCAAGTTGCGGTTGGGCACAACGGCAGCCCTTTCGCTTATATCGTCTATAACAGCGTCAGCTTTCAGGCGCAGGTAGTCGTCAGTTCCAGCGAAAGCATTCTCGGCACATTTAATCTGCCGCTGACTATTTCGGATACATTTGAGTTTAATGTCAGCGAAACTATTTTTAACGACGACAATACCGCGCTGGCCTTTGGTTACAGCCTGGACAGTGGCGGCTGGGCGATAGCGGTCATGGATACGCAGACGGGCGCGCCCGTCACCTCGTTGCATTCAGACGATCCGCTGCTGGCGGTGTTGGGAGTTCCCGCTGACTATGGCTTAACCCCAGTGGTGCGGCGGTTTGCCGGACGCGAGGTTATATTTACACTCGTACCCACTGGGACGGAAATCAGCGTTCATTACGATAGTTACATCTGGAATCTGGACGATAACAGCCTGACCGCCAGTCCTGCCTTTCCCAGTCTGTTTAGTGATACTTTCTCGCCAACCGGGATAACTGTGTTAGCTGTTTATGATGAGCGGCTGACAAACCATAGCGCTGAATTCACATTTTTCCAAGCCAACGCCCTTCATATTTAT
>DATALK010000055.1:0-2427 GCA_036261085.1 Phototrophicaceae bacterium
TAGGCGGCGTTATACCAGCCGATTTGTTCATCGGAAATGTGGCCGCTTAAAATGACCGTATCAATTCGGAATGAGAACGAAAGGGCCAATTGCACCAGGCCGAAGGGGAAACCAGCCTTAATAACGGCGAACCACAGGCCCGGATTGATTTTGAAACGCGGCGGCCCCAGGTGATTGCGGCGGACCGCGCGATAATGCAGGTAGGTGACAATCGGTAGCGTGACGACGGAGGCGACCACGACCCAGACAAAATTTAGCCCCAGCAGCAGGAAAATTCCGGCGGCGACCATGAACAATACCTGGGTAATCACACCCAGGGTTGAGGTGATGTCCAAGCGTTCATGGCCGATCAGAATACTGGACAGGGGGGCCATCACCGCCTGGAGGAAATAACTGGAAGTATAAATCGCCACGCCCAGGATAATTTCGCGGGTGTAGCCATTTTGGGAAACGCCAATAGTGGCCGCGCCAACAATCGTGATCGCTGAGGCAATGACGGCCAGGACAAACCGCAGCACAACGGTATCCCAGAATAACTCCGTTGCTTTTTTCGGCTCACGGGCAATTTCCCGCGCCAGATATTGGTTGATCCCCAGATCACCAATGACAGAAAACAGGGCGGCCCAGGCGATAACGATGTTATATTGGCCGTAGGCTTCGCCGCCGAGCGTGCGAATGATGAGAACATTAAAGAGAAAGCCGACAATCCGCAGCGCAAACTGAGCGCCAAGCCCAAACAGGGAATTTCGCAGAATCATCCGGCCAGCACTCCGGCGGGGTTGTTGGGAAGAACTCACAGGGCCTCCGAAGGGTGGGGGATCGGGATGGGCAGTATCAAAGTTAAAACTCGCTTCAATGGTATCGTTTTGCAAAAGCGAACGTCATTATGACAAACCCGGCTAAAAAAGACCTTGCATCGTTCCGCAAAAGATACTTACCTTGACATGGTGGCGGCGCGGACTTTATAATGCTGGAATGTTTCATTTTATTCTGACCGGCCATCGGGCAGAAAAGATTTTTGAGGAGAACAGGCTGTGGGCCCGCTGCCAAAACGCAAAGTATCCAAAACTCGCCGTGACAAACGCCGGACACATGATGCCCTCACGCCGCTGCACCTCGTTTTGTGCGAAAGCTGTGGCGAATACCACAGAGCACATTACGTTTGCCCCAAGTGTGGGGCGTACAATGGTGAAACGGTGGTTGAGGTTGGCGACAACTAGCAGTCAGCTGTTGTCACAATAAGAGCCGCCCTGCGTAACAGGGCGGCTTTTGTTTTGTTATATACACATGAAGGCAATTTGTGCCTGGATGGGTATTGAAAAAGGAACGGTTGATAATGGCAGATTGGTCAACAACGGTGTTTGTTTTTCCCGGCCAGGGGTCCCAGCAGGTGGGGATGGCAAAAGACCTGTATGAACTGTATCCGGCAGCGCGGGAAATCTTTGAGCAGGCCGACGCGATGCTGGGTTTTGCGCTGACGAAACTCTGTTTTGAAGGGCCGGAAAGTGATCTGAACGACACAATTAATACGCAACCGGCGTTGTACGTCAGCGGCATCGCCACGCTGCGGGCGCTGTGCCGCGAAATCCCGGAAGCGATGCCAGCATTTGTAGCGGGCCACAGCCTGGGGGAATTTACCGCGCTGGCGGCGGCGGGAGTGTTTTCGTTTGAAGACGGCCTGCGGTTGGTGCGGGAACGTGGCCGCCTGATGAAAGCGGCGGGAACGCAAAGCCCCGGCGCGATGGCGGCGACATTGGGATTGGAGACCGAGCAGGCGCGGAAAGTGTGTGCGCAGGCCAGCGAAAAAACCGGCGGCGTGCTGGTGGTGGCGAATGATAACTGCCCCGGCCAACTGGTTATTTCCGGCGACGAGGCGACGTTAGATGCGGCGATGGGGCTGGCAAAAGAGGCGGGCGCTAAAAAGGTGGTCAAGCTGGCGGTCAGTATCGCGGCGCATTCGCCGTTGATGGCTCCAGCAGCGGCGGAATTCCGCAAGGCGCTCAACGCCACGACCTTCCAGCCGCCGACAATGCCCGTGTATGGCAATGTCGGCGCCGCGCCGCTGACGACAGTCGAAGAAATCCGCGAGGAACTGGAACGGCAGTTAACGAATTCGGTACGCTGGACGGAATCGGTGCGGGCGATGATTGCCGCCGGGGCGACCCGGTTTGTGGAACTAGGGCCAAAAGATGTCCTGGCCGGGATGATGAAACGGATTGACCGGAGCGCGCCGGGAAGCGCGCTGAACAGCGCCGAAACACTCCGGGCGTTTGTGCAGGAAAACCAGAATTAAGTATTAACGCAAAGTTCGCAAAGAGGCAAAGGGACACGAGCATTCGTGTCCCTTGTGTTTAGAATTAGAGCAGCGAACTCAAGCCGTCGAAGAGGCGTTTGGCCGCCTGTTCGGTTTTCTCCGGCGGCAGGGCG
>DATALK010000057.1:0-7876 GCA_036261085.1 Phototrophicaceae bacterium
ACGCCGGTGAGGGGGACGTGATTTGTTACACCCCTGGCGATCAGATGCTGCCGAGCATCGAGGATTACGATCACTGGCCGGTGCGGGCCGATTTGTTCCGGCAAAATTATCGCCCCTGGACGGAAGCGGGCTGGCGACCTAATCCGGTAGAAATTTTCCTGATGACGCAGGGCTGCCGTCCCTTTTACAAAACGGTTGGTATCTGGGCGCAGCGCCTCCGCCGCGCGCTGTTTTAGTACTTGAATGATCCTGACCACGCCGGGCCTCCGCCGAGAAAACTATCTATGTGCCGTTCTTACTTGTTATCTTGGCATAGATTTCTAATCAGGTCTAGTAGGTGGCGTTAATTTTTTCTCACATTTTAACAATTGAGCGCGGATTAGTGGCAATCTACGATAAAATTTAAACTAATTTGGGGCGATGGTTAAATAAGTGGCGTTATTTTTATTGGATTAGACGGAACAAGGAGGATTGTGTGAAGTTTCGATTGATCATTTTATGGGCGCTGCTGGCGTTTGGACTGACCGGCGCGGCGCTGGCCCAAGATGAAAATACGCTGCCAAACGGGGTGGCTGCCGGGGATGTGACGCAGACCACCGCCGTATTGTGGGCGCACAGCACCGCTGCCGGTACGGTAAAATTTGAATACACCAATGAGGACGGTTCCGCTACCGGCGCGATGGCCGTCGAAGTGACCGACCCGCTGCTGCCGGTGAAAGTTAATCTGAGCGATTTGCTCCCCGCCACCGTCTACACATATACCGCCACCGATGCCGCTGGCACGAGCGCGTCCGGCACATTCCGCACCCCGGCAGCGGTGGGCGAAAAAGTTGGCCTGCGGGTTGGCGTTTCCGGCGATTGGCGCGGCGAACTCGCGCCGTATCCCGCTATCGCTAATGTGGCAGAACGCGACCTGGATTTCTTCATTGAACACGGTGACACGATTTATGCCGATTATCCGTCGCCGGATGTGCCGCTGGGACAAGCCACGACGCTGGAAGAATACCGCCGGAAACACAACGAGGGTTATTCGGTGCGCAACGGGCTGAATACCTGGGCGGCGCTGCGGGCCTCGACGGCGGTTTTGGCAACCATTGATGACCACGAAGTGACCAACGATTTTGCGGGCGGCGCGGCCCCAGCCACCGACCCGCGTTTTGCCGCCAGCCCGGCGGAGTTCATCAACGATACTGAACTGTACGAAACCGGCTTGCAGGTTTTCCAGGAATATAATCCGCTGCGCGACGAATTTTACGGCGATACTGGCGACGCCCGCACGACGGATGAACGCAAGTTGTATCGCTACCAGACGTATGGCGGCGACGCGGCGGTGTTCCTGCTGGATGCGCGTTCATTCCGGGATGCGGAAATTCCTAATCCCGAAGCCTTCACCAGCGAAGCGCTGACCCCCTTTATGGCAGCGCTGTTTGCGCCAGGGCGCACCATGCTGGGGCAGGCGCAGTTCGACGATTTGAAAGCGAATCTGGCCGACGCGCAGGAACAGGGGATCACCTGGAAATTTATCATCATCCCGGAACCGGCGCAGAATATGGGGCCAGTGAGCGCCGGGGATCGTTTTGAAGGTTACGCCGCCGAACGCGCCGCGCTGATGCAGTTTATTGTGGACAGCAGCATCACCAATGTCGTTTTTATCACCGCCGACATTCACGGCACGCTGGTTAATAATCTCACTTACCAGATCGAACCCGGCGGCGAACAACAACTCACGGACGTTTTTGAAATCAGCACCGGCGCGGTGGCTTTTGACGCCCCATTTGGCCCAACGATTGTGGCATTGGCGGCGGGGCTGGATTTTATCACGCCCCAGCAGCGCGCCTTATATACCAATTTGCCGCCGCTGCTGCAAGAAAACTTTATGAAGGAACTGATTAACGGCCAGATTGAACCCTTCGGTTATGATCTGATTGGCCTGGAAGGTTCCAGCCTGGATGCGACGTTGGTTACGGGGGGCTATCTGGCGACCAGCAGCTACGGTTGGACGGAGTTTGACATTGACGCCGAAACGCAGCAGCTCCGCGTGATTACCTATGGCATCCCGTACTACACGCAGGCGCAGGCCACCGATGAGCCGGATAAAATCCTGGCGCTGACTCCGGCAGTTGTTAGCGAGTTCACCGTTAATCCGAAATAAGTGCTTCTCCAATCGGGACGAGGATTGCTTCGTCCCAATCTCTTCCACTTACTCTTAAACTCACTATCTCAAGCCATAATCCAACCATCCCCTAACCAAAGGTTTAGTTAGGACTGCGGTACTGGCAGGCGTTCCCCTGGTGTTTCCACTATAATAAAGTTTAAGACTTGTTTTTTAGCGAGGTAGGGATTGTGACCGACTCCAGCCAAACCAACTATCCTGACGTTCTGGGACACATTACCGGCGGTGAGCGGTTAAATGTTAGCGCGGTACAAATGGCGCTGGCGGTGCGTCCGCGCGTGACACGGGCGGGCCGTCCGTTTGAAGCCATCCTGCTCATTCAAAACGCTTCCGATGTGGACGTGGATGTGACGGCCACCCTGCAAATTCCTGAATTCGACGCCAAGAAACAGAAAAAACGGTTTATTGCTAAAAATGAGCGGCTGGTTGTCGGCCTGCGTCCCGCCGAAGTCGGCTACGTGGTGCTGCCGCTCGCCAGCCTGCCCGATACCGCTGTCAGTGATGCCTATAAAGTGGGCATGGCGGTGGAGGTCAAGCCGCTGGGCAAACCGCGCCGGGTGCGGTTGCAAGAGGGCGGCGGCGCGGTAGTCATTGAATATATTGGAGACGAAGCGCAGGCCAAAATTGCCGAACTTAAAAAACTCGCGTTTTCGACGACTAAACGAGGTCTGGTAGGGACGGTGCTGGAAGCCGGTTTTAGCGTGATGTCCGGGCAAATCGGCCAACTGGCGGACTTAAAACCCGGTTGGATCAGCCTGTGGAAGATGAGCGATTATTACCGGGACGAATCGCTGCTGTTAGACCGCTACGGCGATCTGTTTGCCACCAAAGTGCTGCCCCAACTGAAACGGATAAAATTGTTTAATCCGCTGATGCAGGCGACGCTGCATCGTTTCCAGGCGGCGGGGTATAAATTAAAACCCATTGAGGCGCAGTTTATTACCAAGCTGCTGGTGGGCATTCTGGAAATGTCATCGCCCAAAGAGGATGCGTTTGATTACCTGAGTGATGATTTTTATAATGTGACGCGCATTCTCACGAATCGGTCTCGCGCCGAGGATGGCACCATTACGATGCCCAGTTGGTGTCGGGGAATGCTGCGCGCCATTGACAACAGTGAACTGGCCGCCGAAAAACCAGCGCAAGCGCTGGCGACGACCCTCTATGACGAACTCCTGCGGGATGCGATGCGCCACGCTTTTAAAATGTTAAAAACGACCACCGGGACGGAATTAGGTAACGATGCCGATATTGAGGCGTATATCGAACGCTTCCTGGATGAACTCCACCAGTCGAAGCCGAAATTGGCCTTTACCGATGCGTATTTGCCGCTGATCTTAGGCGGTGTGATTTTTTATGACCGGGTGATTATGCCGGAAGAGAAAATTGGTGAGTCGTTAATGGCGATGGCGCAGGCGATTGACGAACGGGCCAGCGAACGGGATGAGGATAACGAGTTAGTGATGAAGTTAGCGGAGCAGGTCGTTGACCAGGCTTTGCAGAAATACGGTTATAAACAATGATGGGTGATGCGGGGCGTAAGTTTGAACCAATGTACCCGGATGTGCTGGGGGCCATCACGGGGGGAACGCGCATTGCGATGGACAAAATCCAGTGCGCGCTGGGCATTTTTCCGCGCCGGACGTATATCAACCAGACGGTGGAAGTCGTGCTGATTCTGCAAAGTATGGTTGATCAGAATATGCAGGTCAAAGTGGGTCTGCAATTACCGACCCAGGATAAAAAGGGCAACCCGGTTATCATCGAGACGCCCAAAAAGATGCTGTCCTTCGGGATGCGTCCCGGCGAAGTCGGTGTGTTACATCTGCCGATTGTGCCGCTGCCGCCCACGCAGCCGGGAACGGGGTTCCCGGTGCGGATCGCCGTTCGTTACCGGACCGCTAACGAAAACCCGCGACCTGTCCGCCCGCCGGATGGGGGCGCACCGCCCACCGTGTTAAGTATCTCGCAGTTTAAGTTACACGCGCTCCAGGAAGTCGAATTCACGGCGCACACCTGGAACCAATCGGCGGAAATCATCACCGCTTATTTTGACATCGCCCCCAAACGGCTGCCGCTGGCAAACCAGGAACTTAAAGTACGCTATGAAAGCCTGTGGACGCACGAGGAAATGGCAAACGAACTGGAATTGGTGCAGTCCAAAGTCCAGGATGCGATTTATCTGTCCGCCGGGTTAACGAAAGCCACCGTTTACAAACCCCTGTTAGCCACCATCGAAGAGCGTTTTGCCAAACGCTGGATGCCCTTGCATCCCGGCGAGGCCAAAGCCATCGCCAAGATAATGACCTACACATTAGATGAAGGGCTTGATCTGGAACCCGGTTTTAAGATGCAGGACAGTCGCTGGTTTCAGACGTTATGCCAGATGTTGGCGCACGACCCGAATCTTGACCAGGTCAGCAAAGGCGATTTAGCGGTTGATTATCTGTTTGATTCGGCGCTGTATGACGCCATTCTGCTGGGGTTTGCGGTAGTGCAGCCGAAAGTGAAAGAAAATCTGGGCAGTCCCGCCGAACGAGTGAACTACGCCAATCGTCTGCTGAACTGGTTCTTTGGGCAGGGGGAGGCCGATCTGAGCTATGTTTATCTGCCGCTGGTGTTGGGCGGGCTGGTTGTGAACCAGTTTGTGACCCTGCGCGATGATAACCCCTGGATTGTGCTGCGCGAACTGCGGGAAGCCTATCGTGGGCGGGCGCGGCTGGCAACCGGAGAGGCGGCGGTTATCTTCCAGATCACACGGGCACTCCTGGACGATGCCGAAGACGCTCTCCGCCGCGCCCGCATCCCGCCGCCTTGATTTTCGATCAAACCCCTCCCTAAATCCCTCCCCGTACACGGAGAGGGACTTTTATACGGGAAATGTGGGCTTTTCCTCCCTTCTCCGTGAACGGCGACCAACGGGAGTTCCGCCAGGGAGGAAAGGGTTGGGGATAGGGGTTTAGCAGCCAATCACGCTCACAAGATCAAATAATGCCCCATCCTCAGTTATTTACGGGTTATAGACCTGAATCCGTTTGCTCGGCACACGCTGGGTTAGCCGTTCCATGCTGGCGCTGACCTGCGCCACGATTTCGCCTTCGTCTAGCGTCAGCAGTTGCCGATCTCGCATAATCACTTTGCCATCACAAATCACCGTCTGCACATCGCTGGCCGCCGTGTTGTACACCAGACTGGTAGTGATGCTGTGCAGCGGTTGGTGATGCAGGCCGGTTAAATCTACCAGAATCAGATCGGCCAGGTAGCCGGGTTCCACCGCGCCGAGTTCGTTAGGCTGACCAATCACGCGGGCGCTCATGCGGGTGGCGATAAACAGATTTTGCGGGATGGTCATCATCTCCGGCGAACCCGCTTCCTGCTTCTGCGTTAGCGCCATTAGCCGCAGCGATTCCCACAAATCAAGTGTGTTGTTGCTGACCGCGCCATCGGTTGCCAACCCCACCGGAACGCCGTGTCCCATAAACGCGCGCACCGGGGCCGTCCCCATCGCCATTTTGAGATAGGTTTTCGGCGCGTGGGCAATCCCGGTTTGTCGCCGTGCCAGCAGGGCCATATCACCCGGCATCGCGCCGACCACATGCGCCAGAATCGTCGGCACATCCAAGACGCCGCACTGTTCGAGGACTTGCACCGGTGTCAGATTGCGTTTTTCCAGGCTGGCTTCGGTCTGGCCCATCGTTTCGGAAACGTGGATGTGAATGCCGACACCGAGTTCCTGCGCCTTCCGCGCGCTGGCCCGGAGGAAATCATCGTCGCAGGTGTAAGGCGCGTGGGGGGCCATCCAGGTGCGGATGCGTCCGCCCGCGCCGTTCTGCCAGCGCCGCACAAATGCCGCCGACTGCTCGATAGCGGTTGTGCCGCCGCTGCCAAAAATCGCCCAGCCGAGCAGGGCGCGCGTCCCGGCTTTTTCCACCGCCTGCGCCGCCTCGTCCATGTAAAAATAGTGGTCGGCAACGGAGGTCACACCCGCTTTAATCATCTCCGCCAGGCCAAGCTGCATCCCCCAGTAGACATCTTCGGGCTGCAAGTTGCTTTCCAGCGGCCACATATAATCGTTAAACCACTTTTCGATAGAGACATCTTCCGCCAACCCGCGAAAGATGACCATCGGCACATGGGCGTGGGTGTTGACGAGGCCGGGCATGACCAGCCGCCCGTTGGCCTCGATGATTTCGCGGAAGTGCGACGGGTCGGCCTGACCGGTAGGCTGGACCGCTTCGATGCGGTTGCCGCGTATCAGCACATCCTGCCCCGCCAGGACTTCGGCGCGGGGTTCGTTCAGTGGAATGTGTAACACGCGGCAGTTACGAATGAGAAGATCAGACATTTTAAACTACTCTTCCTATTGCGAATTATGAATTAATGCCTGTTGGCACAACGTACAAACCATTTTCATCAGAAATTAGGGCAACGTAGCGGTTGTCGGGTGAAAAAACGGCGTAAACCACCCCATCTGAATTTATTTCCTGATTAATGACTTCTGAATAATTGGTTTCCAGAATATAGCGAGTAAGTCCCTGGCCGCCAATATATAGGATTTCATCCGTGTTAGGGGTAAAAGCAGCGCCGACAACATTACCAACCGCAATTCTTTGTTTGTTCGTGTTGGTGAGCGACACGCCTTCGCTGCTGTAAAATTCTACTTGCCAAAGCACTAATGACCCCGAACCAGCAGTGTACAGAATTCTTGAAGCATCTTCTGAAATTGCCAGGATGGAATTTTCAAAGCCATCTGCCCAACCCATCGGAACCACATCATAGTTATCCTGTAGTCGGACATAGAAAAGGCCATCGCCGCTATCATAGGGTGATTCTGTCAGGACAACGGCGGCTTTCTCATCACGACTCCACCAGACGCCGAAAATGCCAACCTGTCCAAAAAGATCAAGTGGTTTATAGATGGCATTTAGAACAGGTTCTTCGCTACCACGCTCATCCTGCCCACCCATGATTAATCCGCCAGGACATCCATACCCGCAGCGGATCGTTAGGGTACTCTCATAAATAATATCGGTTTCAAAGGGTGAATGAAAAACGATACCCTTTGATTGAAAGATGGCCTTATCTTCTTCAGTTGGCATAAAAACAAAGGGAGATTGTTCCAGTTCCAACAATTGGCCGGTCTCAGGATGATATTCAAATGCCTGTCCGATTGATGAATAGGCTCCGGTCTCAAACCATAAACCTTTTCCATCCAGCCTCCAGGCCAGCCGATCTCGAAGAATCGAAACATCTTCCATAATTGGCGCACGCGGTGGGGAATCATTGTCCTGAGCGAGTGCCGTTCCGGTTGCTATCAGGATGAGCAGGGCAGCCACCAAGCGCACGAGAAGATGGAGAAGATGAGACATCCGGTAATTCCTTCAAGTGTCAAACCATTTCGTATCCAGTTTACCGCATAATGGCGAGACACCATTGGCCGATTTAGGGTTATAAGCGGGTTGTTGAACATTGGGGGTAAATAACAGAGCGGCAAGCGCCGCTGCCATAGGTTTGCAAGCGCTGTGCCGCTCTTTAGCTTGCCCAATCTGGCTCACGGCGATTGGCTGCTCGTGAGCCATTCTTGTTTTTAAGCGGGTTGCCGCTGCTCCGGCATCATACCGAGTTGTTGCAACATCATGGGGATATTCCAGATATGCCACAGGTCGGTAGTTTTTCCATTGACCATACGGACAAAGTGCAAGG
>DATALK010000059.1:0-1637 GCA_036261085.1 Phototrophicaceae bacterium
GCCAGCAGCAGCAGCGTTTTCAGCCCCGCCTGGAGGTTGTCCTGCGTGTGATTTTGTTCGTGGTCATGTTCGGTTAACTGCATTCCTCAACCTCAATCCTAACGATAAATCGTGAATCCAAAGTTTATTCTAAAGTCGGTAGTTGAAAAAATACGGCGGACATGGTGTTCATTTCCCCCTCGCCATCATGATAGCGAGGGGTTAGGGGGCGAGGTTGTATTCACCCAATATACCCGTGTTCCCGATACCAGTGATAAGTATCTTCCAAACTCTGGCGCATGTCCACCTGCGGGCGGCAGAGTTCGGCCCACGCTTTGGAAAAGTCGAAGTAAATGTTGCGCGCGCCTAACCGCGTCTGGTTGCTATCAATCGGTGTAGAAATCCCGACGCGCCGCAAGCCATCAATGCCGGTTGCTATCGGCGGCAGCACCCAATCTGGCAGCGTCAGGACGGGGCGGCGCACGCCGACCACGTCGGCAATCATCGCCAGCCATTCACGCTGTGTATAGTTGGCCGTTCCCAGGATATACCGCTGGCCGCTGCGCCCGCGTTCGGCGGCAGCAATGTGCATCTGCGCTACATCGCGCACATCAATCGCGCTGATGCCGCCGGAAGTGATCGGCACGAGCGCGCCAAAACGTTTAACCTGGGTGATGTAACTGCCGGAAATCATATTTAAATCCCCTGGCCCAATCACCACTGTTGGATTCACAATCACCACCTCCTGTCCGGCGGCCACCGCTTCCTGCACGACTTGTTCCGCGAGCACTTTGCTGTAGCCGTAAGGAAAACGTTCTGGCGGCAGATTAAACGGCAGGGTTTCGTCCGCCGGTTGGCCGTCCGCCCGGATGCCAACAGCGGCGGCGCTGCTGGTGAACACTACCCGCCGCACCCCCGCTGCGCGCGCGGCTTCCAACACCAGGCGGGTGCCATCTACATTCGCTTTGAACATGCGGGCGGTATCCGCCCGCCAGTAATCCGCGATGGCCGCGACGTGAAAAACCCAATCACACCCGGCGCAGGCTGCGCGCAGCGCTTCCGGTTCCAGGATGTCGCCCAGGGTCGATTCATAATTCAGACTGGAGAGCGCATCCAGGCGGGAGGTCGAGCGGTGCAGTACCCGCACGGTATGCCCACCCGCGACTAACGCTCGCGCCAGATGAGAACCAACAAAGCCGGTTCCCCCGGTCACTAATGCTTTGACCATGTATTGTAAACGCTCCTTGAATTTCTTGCCTTGTCTTGTCTTTTAAGGTAAATTCGCCTTGTCCCTTCGCTGTAACTTTAGGTCAAACGACCAACGGCAACGAATGGGCTGGCTGCTTAACAGCGGAATATAGCTGGTTGCTCCCCAAAAACGTCGGGAGTGTAAAATATTCAGCGTTCCACACACGTAATCCCAAACGCTTTGGCAATGGGATAGGGGGTGCAGTAGTTCATCCCGTACCGCTTCGGCTGTACAAAACAGACCCACTTGTGTCTTAAATGGGCATAGGAAAGGGAACTATTACCCCCTTCACAACCGGCGGGATTGTAGCCCGTTTGTTCCCGGTTGCCCAGACGGTAAATCATTCCGCGTCTACAGCTTCGCCTGGCGCCAGAACATCTAACCACCCATTGGCGATCACAAAACTGTC
>DATALK010000082.1:0-1996 GCA_036261085.1 Phototrophicaceae bacterium
GCACACCGTAAGACATATCGTCGGGATAAATAACCGAATGAATGGTTTTGAAGTGTTTATCGCTGATTTTCTCAATCCGAATACATCCGGCATCACCATTCCGGTGAAGTGTCTGATATAAATCGTCCCAAATGTTCAAAACTTGCTCCAGGGTCGGATGGGGCAGTTCGGGAGGAATGGGAACATTTTGCCCAATCCCCATCCCAATTGCCGTCATATTCGCGGAGACATTCCCTCTTTCTGCCAACTCATTCAGGCCATCCAACAGATTTTTCAGCGAGTACCAGCCATTAGGATCAAAATTTGTCAGGCCATGTTTTTCCATGATGGGAGCAGTTTCTGTTCCCTGTAAATTATCAATATAAGTATTGAGCAACAGCCCCAGGACTTGCGTATTGGGCGGGCAGGTTAACTTTCGCATAGAATTTACACCCCGACTTATAATTAACTACAATTACAATAACACAATCTTTTCTGTTGAAAGATTAAGATTATTGGGGTCTTCTGATGGTTTCAGCATGGGCCAAAATACCGTAAGCCTTCCACATGCAAATGTGCAAGGCTTTGGCCGGTTGAGGCAAACTGGCAGAAAAATCAGGCGTTCGTAATGGGGGCGTCGGTATCCACATCCCACCAGGGGCCGAGGTCGTAGCCACGTCGTCCATGGCCGTCGTGACCCCGCCGCCCAAAATGGTGGCCCCGTTCGGGTTCAGGCTTGTCGCCGGGTTCGCCGTCCGATTGGCAGTGCCGCCCAAAGGGGCCGTGATGGTGGAACGGGCCATGATGATGTCCACCTCGGCGTTCAAAGTGCTGCCAGCGGCGCTCAAACATCCGGTGGAACAGTTCAGCTTTATCGCCTTTGATGCGGATGTGAATTCCGTCTTCGTCCTCGGTCACTTGAAACTGGAACCGAACTTTCTCGTTTTCACTCATATGATATCTCCTTCTTCTGCTTGTGATGGGGACGTTGGATCGTCCAGATCGCTGACAATACTGTGCAGGACTTCAATCGCTTCCTCCAGTTTGGGACGCACCATCGCCTTAACGCGGTTTAACTCGCGCTGGCCCAACGCGGTCAATTGGTACAGGCGCACGGTCCGCTTGCGTGGATCATCCCACTGGCCTTCAACCAAGCCGCGATTTTCCAGTTCGGTCATTAACGGGTAAATCGCGCCAGGATTGGCCGCCCATTGGCCGGAGGTTTTCTGGCTGATGAGTGCCATCAGTTCGTTGCCATAACGCGGCTTTTCGACCAGCAGATGCAGCACGATCAGCGGCAGCAAGCCCCCACCCTGGCTGAACAGATTGGCGACAAAAGGATTAAACGACACATCGCCCTGATGCCAGGGATGAAAACGCCGTCCCCCAAAGGCCCAGTGCTGTTCCGGCCACTGGCCGGTATAGTCGAAAAAAAACTCGCGCCAGGCGTGCAGTCGCTCATCCGCCGGAGACTGCCCCCGGTGTTCGGGCGGCTCGCCGGGATGTTCACCGCGCTGCCGCCGCCATTCGTTTTCCCAGTCGCCCCAGAAATTAGGGGGATTAGGCCCTCGGCGTGGAGGTCGTTTCATAGTTAGCCTGCCTTCTGTTCAACTATATTGAATTCAATATAGTTGAGATGATTATGCTTGAAATCGTAATCGGAGTCAAGCACCCTACCCCTACCTTTTTGGCTAGGTGGCGGGGTGACTGGTTTGCAGTTGTACCGGATTGATAACACATCCTGGTAAATAGGGTATGATAAAGGCACGGTTTGTTTGATTGGCGATGACGATTTTAGGAGGCAAAATGGCTTTTTATCTGGTACGCGCCAAAGTCCGCCCGGAACTCCTGACCGAACTCCGCAACCGGCTGGACGGCGGCGAAATTGGCAAGCTGACGCCCCTGGTGGAAAAAGCATTGGCGCAGGCGCGGGTGGATACGGGCGGCATCATTACCTGGGAAGAAGAAGATAATGACAATCCGCCGCTGACAAAGGCGCGAAAAGCGGTGCTGGACA
>DATALK010000098.1:0-1540 GCA_036261085.1 Phototrophicaceae bacterium
GATGTTGGAAACCCTACCTTATCAAGGTATGATGTTCACGGGGCAGCCCTTCCCCGAAGCGGCTAAACCGGATCGCCTACTGACCGATGCGCAAGAAACGATTGGGGTGGACAACATCCAACTGGAAACAATTTACACCCCCGGCCACGCGCCGGGGCATATCTGTTATTATCTGCGCGCGGCGCGGTTGGTCTTCACCGGGGACTGCCTGTTCGCGGGCAGCATCGGGCGCACCGACTTACCCGGCGGCGATTACCCATTATTGCTGAAGTCCATCTTTGAAAAACTGCTGCCGTTAGGAGATAATATCCGTATTCTGCCCGGTCACATGGAAACCAGTACCATTGGCAAAGAACGGGCCAGTAATCCTTTTTTGTTGGCTGACACGGATGAACACCCATAACGATGACCGCCCTATTTAATCAGTTTTCGTATCTCTTCCTCGGCCTGGGACTGCTGGCCGGATTCATCATCCTCCTGCGTTGGCGGCGCGTCCAGTGGCGCGGGACGCTGCTGGCGGGCGCGCTGTTGATCGCCGTCGTTGGCGGCGGTTGGTTGGTCGTGCGCCCCGGTGTCAGCGATGTGGACACGGTGCAGGCCGCCGAGGAAATCATTCACAACGGCAAACCGACCTTTCTGGAATTTTTCAGCAATTACTGCCTGGGCTGCGTTTCTGCCCGCCCCACCGTAGATGCACTGGTGACAGATATTCAGGATGACTTTAACATTCTGCGGATTGATATTCATACGGAACAGGGACGCGCGTTGCGGGAAAAACTCGGTTTTTCGTATTCGCCGGAATTTATCCTGTTTGACACCAACGGCCAGGAAGTGTGGCGCGGCAATCGCCCGCCGACAGCGGATCAGCTCGCGCTGGCCGCGCCCCTAAGCTGATGCACATCCTGCTGTTATTCCTCGACGGGATCGGGCTGGGCGAAGATAACCCGGCTATCAATCCCTTTGCTGCCGCGAACCTCCCCACCCTGACGGCATTAACCAACGGCCAGCGCTGGCTGCGAACTACCGGCATTCAGCACAGTAAGCGCGCCAGCCTGGTTCCGACGGATGCGGGGCTGGGCGTACCGGGAAAGCCGCAAAGTGCTACCGGCCAAGCCACCATTCTGACCGGGCGCAACGTCTCCCAACTGATCGGCGAACAGTACGGCCCCAAACCCAATCCGGCAGTTCGACGGATTCTGGCAGAAGACAATTTTTTCAAACAAGTGCGCGCACGAGGCTTAACAACTGCCCTGCTGGACGCTTACCCGCCAACACTGCATCATGACATCGCGCGGGGGAAAACGCTGCGTTCTAGCATTCAGCAGGCCGCTTACGAAGCCGGTCAGGAATTATTCGGCGTCAAGGAACTGGCGGCGCAGCAGGCCCTCACGCCGGAGTGGACAGGCCAAAGCTGGCACACCTATCTTGGCCTGACGGATACGCCGGTTTACACCCCTTATGAAGCCGGACAACTGCTGGTGCAAATTTCCCGCCAGTATGCGTTTGCCATGCACTCCCACTGGATGACGGATATGGTCGG
>DATALK010000107.1:0-6064 GCA_036261085.1 Phototrophicaceae bacterium
TTCGATTATTAATACCAGCACCTATCTGGCCCGCAAAACCACCGATCCCAACAAATACAATACCTATCTGGATCAGGTTGAGGCCCAATCCCGGCGGTTGCAACAAATTCTTCAGGATATGATGGCGCTGTCCGCCCTGGACTTGCTCGTACCGGAAAAGCTGGATTTTAACAGCGTGGCGCTGGCCGAGTGGCTGCCCCACCTGCTGGAATATTATGACCGTCTGGCGCACCAAAAAGGCCAGCAGTTTAACACCACCGTTCAGCCCCTTCCCACGCGCGGGCGCATCCATGAGGAATACCTAACCAAAGCCCTCTCCAATCTGCTCGACAATGCCATCCGGTATACCGATGCCGGAGGCACGATCAACGTCTCCCTGAAAGGGGATGAAACCCAGGCGGTAATCACGATTCAGGATACCGGCTGCGGGATTGCCAGTGAGCATCTGCCGTATATTTTTGACCGCTTCTATCGCATCGAAAGCCACCGCCCGCAGGATGCCGGTTCCGGGCTGGGATTAAGCATCGCCCAACGGATTATTGAACTGCACGGCGGTTCCATCACGGTTGCCAGCACCCTCAATATAGGCAGCACCTTTACGGTGACACTGCCGCTGGGCGGCTAACCACCATAAAAAGGTCAGAGCGCCTTAGTCTGTCGCGCAGCGAATGGTAGTAATAATGGGCATGTAGGTTGCCAGCGCGATAAAAACGACAATACCGAGGCCCAGCACCAGCAGCAGCGTCCGTTTTACCGGCAGTTTAAGGCCGCTGCCCAGCATATGTTGACCGCCGATCACGGTCAGGTAGGCAAAGGCAATGACCAGCACCGGTAGGCACAATCCGCCCATATAAATAAAATCACCTTGAAACTTCCGGTCTGGATAAAAATAGTCGTTAATTTCCTGGTGATCGTAGGCTTCGTTGCAGTCTAATTCGTGGCCGACTTCCGCTTCCACCTGCCGGACGATGACCGCGCCATCCATCGCAAAAACTAACATGACAGCCAGGTACACCAACACGATACCGTAACCCACCACCAAGGTGAGATTAAATGGACGATTTGGCATCTGGAGTCCTCCTTAAACGGGTCAGAGAGCCTTAATCCTGTTTGTAGTAAAGCACAAAAGTGAGATTCTTTCTTGACGATTGGCAGGCGCTTGAGGTTGCTTTACTCTCCCAGGCGATCAAACGTGACCACGTAAACACCGGTACTTTCGCCAGTGCGGCCAAACAGATGCAGTTTCCAGGTGCCACCCTGGTTCACCTGGCAGATAAACGCGACACTGGAACCATCGCTGAGGATTTGATCGCGCTGGCAGTAGTTTTCGGCGTTGTAACCAGCAGCGTCAAGCACCGCCGCATTCGCACCCACCTGTTTGGCAGTGGGGGAAAAAAACTGCACCCCAACGGCCAATTCTTCGCCGGAAACCACCGTAAAGGTGTATTCATGGGCCTGACCGCTGTCTAACACGTCACTGACCGGCTGCTGGCGGCTGAGTTCCACACTCTTGCTGGGATGCACTTCAAAGGTATTGCTGCCGGTGCGGCTTAGGGGTTCGCCAAAAACCGGTGTGCCGTCAGTGGGGGCAGCACCGAGAAGATTGGGTGCGGTTTCTGGTTCAGACGCCGGTGTCTCGGCTTCCGGTTGACGGCCAAAAACCGGCGTGCCTTCGCCCGACTGCGCCAGACCCTCGCCGCTGATAATCGCGCGGATTTGCCCCGCCAGCGGCGACCCCAGCATCGTCAGCACAAAATAGGTTGAGGATAGACTCAGCAGGATGGACCCGGCGCAGCCAATTAACGTCCAGGGATTGCGGCGTTTTTGATCCTGCTTCCATTTGAAGGGGGTCGCTTCCGGCTCAGGGACAGCCTCGATTGGGGGAACTGGCACCGCCAGCAGCATGTCCAACGGCGGCAAGTCCAGGCCGCCCGCTTCCAGTTTTTCCAGCCCACGCCGCGCGCGGTCATAGGTGGGGTCAAGCGCCAGCGCCCGATGCAGGCATTCGATAGCTTTTTCGCGCCGATCACAGGCTTGCGCCGCCAGCACCCACAATTCCGCCGACGGACACGCGGCCAGCAGCGGGCGTAACTGTTCCCGCGCGCCTTTTTTATCGCCGGATTTAAGCGCCTGCCGCACCGATGTCAGGGTTTCGCTGGAATCGCTCATGGATTTCATTCCTGGTTTGGAAGTCAAACAACTTGCGCTCAATCCATCCGTTCGAATGTCACCGCGTAAACGCCAGTACTCTGATCGGTGCGCCCCAGAATTTGTAACTTCCAGGCGCCGCTCTTGTTAATCTGGCAGATAAAGGTCGCGCTGGAACCGTCCATCAGAATGGCCTGCCGTTCACAGACCCCTTTCGCGTTGTTACCATCGGGGTCAAGGACGGCAACATTCGCCCCCACCTGTTTGGCGCTGGGTGAAAAGAACTGGATGCCAATCGCCACCTCTTCACCCGTAGACGCCTCAAAAACATATTCGTGGGCGTGGCCGGAATCCAGGACATCGCTGGTTGGCTGCTGGCGCTTTAATTCCATGCTTTTGTCCGGTTGTACCACAAACGTACCCGTACCCGTGCCCGATGAGTTACCAAAAACCGGCGTGCCTTCCACCGCCGGGGCCAACCCTTCCCCGCTCAACAGCGAGCGTACCTGCTCGGCGATGGGCGAACCGGTGATGGACAGCAGTAGATACAACGACGACAGACTAAGCAGGATGGAACCACCGCAGCCAATGAGCGTCCAGTTGGCGCCGGTGCGTTTGGGGCCTTTGGATTTCGGAGCGGCGGCGGCTTTTTTCGCTGGAAGCGGGATGGGCGGCGCGTCCGGGTCAACGCGCGGGATTTCCAGCGGCGCGTCCAACGGCGGCATGTCCAGGCCAGATTCGATTTTATTGAGGGCGCGTTTGGTCGGTTGGTGATTGCGGTCATAGGCCAGCGCGCGATTGAGACAGGTGCGGGCGTGGTCGCGGCTCTCGCAAGCGTGCGCCGACAGATACCACAGTTCGGCAGTCGGCTTCTCCGCGATTAAGGGGCGCAGCAAGTCCCGCGCGCGCCGTTTGTCGCCCGCTTTAAGCGCTTCTCGAATGGGGAGCAGAGCATCCGATGACATATCATTTCCCCCTGCATACCAGTCACGTTCGAAATTCGGGCCATCAGAATGAACGCCCTGGCAGGCGTTCCAACCACGCTGTCCGCCGTTTCTCGATTTTAAATCCAGTATCGGACGATTTGCGAACTGTCCCCTATATACCGAGCGTCCGATAGCTATAAAGGACGCGCAACCGTCTTGTACAGACAGAATAAATCATGCTTGTACCATCTTACCAAATCCTATGGCACATCTACCATAAAACTCTCCACCGCGCTCCATGCGCTTACCATCCGATCCGCGCGGATGGCCCGCACCCGCCAGTAATAAACGCCGTTGTCCAACGAATCGAGTGTCATAGATAACGTACCCGCCGGAATTTTAACCTTTGTGTAGACGAAATCACCCGGTAGGAATTCCGCGCTAAGCGCTACTTGAATCTCATACCAGGCCGCCCAGGAAACCGGATTCCAGGTCAGCGTTGGCGTCCGAGTCGAATCATAATAGCCGCGCACCGGAATGGCATTAGCGGCGGAGGTGGTGGCTGATGTGGCCTGGCTATAATCGCTCAACAGATTATTCTGCTGTTCTCCATGCGCCAGCGTGTAACTTTGCAGCACAAAGTAATACGTTGTGCCGTTATTCAGATTCAGGCCAGTAAAGGTATAGCTGGTAATGGTTTTGTTGGCCGTGTGGTCGTTTACCGCCGTATACGGCCCGTTCGGACTGGTCGCGTAGCTGAGGCGATAGTAACCGGCATCCCACGTGTAGGTTATCGGCGTCCACTGGAGGGTAACACTCGTCGGCGCCGAAAAACCGAGAAACTGGAGATTGGTGGGGGGGGATGGTTTGGGTGTTGGCCCAATTGGGGGCTTTGCTTGCCAGAAAATTCAACAGCGTCGGGTCGGAGGCGGTCAGGCAGTTGGAACTTAAATCGTTGAAGATGTCATCCAACAGGGTCAGGTTAACCAGCGTGGCGGGAATCTCGCCGCTCAACTGGTTGTCGTGCAACCAGAGTTGCCTCAAATTAGTAAGGCTGCCGAGTTCCGGGGGGATGGTTCCCTCCAGGCGGTTGTCAGACAAGTTAAGTACTTCCAACTGCGAGAGATTGCCGAGTTCCGGGGGAATCGTCCCACTCAACTGGTTAAATTGCAGATAAATTCGTTGCAAACTCGTGAGGTTGCCCAGTTGGGGCGGAAGCGCTCCACTCAACTGGTTGTCGTACAAACGAAAGTAGCGTAAATACGTCAGGCTGCCGAGTTCCGAAGGGAGCCTCCCGCTTAATTGATTGGTATACAGGTTGAGTTGGGTGACATGCCCACTAGAACACACCACGCCGTACCAACTGCATGGAGTCGTGGTTGTTTCCCAATTGGTATGGTTCGCCCAGCCGGAGCCGTTGGTGCTGGTGTACAGGGCTATGAGCGCCTGACATTCGAGGGTTGGAATTTCGGTGACGCTGTTGCAGTCAAATGTTTGGGCGGCGGGGCTTGCCCGCGTGGGGACAGCAGCAGCCAACGCCAGCAGCACGCAGAGCAGGGCAACAAATCGGCGCATGATCTCTTCACCTTTGGCGATCAGCAGAAATGCAAACAGTATAGTTTCAGCTATATTATAAGCCTAAACGATAAAAAGTATTTAATTTACGGGATTGCAAACGCTGCTATAACGGAAGCAGTACGGCTACGATCTATTGTGGCCGTACCACACGCGAAACCTACGGCGCTGCATCCACCACAAAGCTGTCCACTGCGCTCCACGCACCCGCCAACCCGTTCGCCCGCAGCGCCCGCACCCGCCAGTAATACACGTCATTGGGAAGCGAACGGACGGTAAACGACAACGTCCCCGCCGGAACCAGGGGGTCAATCTCAACAAACTCTCCCGGCAGGAAATTGCTGCTTTTGGCGACCTGCACTTCGTACCACGCCGCCCAGGAAACCGGATTCCAGGTCAGCGTTGGGGTGGCCGTTGTGTAATAACTGCGGCTAGGCACGGCGTTGGCGACGGAAGTGGTCGCGGAGACCGCCGCGCTGTAACCGCTCGTTAGCGTGTTCTGCTGTTCTCCGTGCGCCAGTGTGTAACTTTGCAGCACAAAGTAATACGTTGTATCGTTATTCAGATTCAGCCCGGTAAAGGTATAGCTGGTTGTGGTTTTGTTGGCCGTGTAGGAGTTCACCGCCGTGTACGGCCCATTGGGATGGGTCGCATAGCTGAGGCGATAGTAACCGGCATCGCCCGTGTAGGTTATCGGCGTCCACCGGAGGGTGACACTCGTCGGCGATGAAAAAACGAGAAACCGGAGGTTGGTTGGCGGCACGGTCTGGTAAATTTCCCAATTATAGCTATGGTTTGACAGGAATGCCCGCAGTGTTGGGTCGGATGCCGTCAACAGGTTGTAAGACAACTCAAGCCCCCAGGTCCTGGTCAGATTCGTCAGCGACGTTGGTATCTCGCCGCTCAACTGGTTACCGGACAGATCGAGGTTCTGCACACTGGTGAGATTGCCGAGTTGAGGGGGAATACTCCCGCTCAACTGGTTACCGGACAGATCGAGGTTCTGCACATTGGGGAGATTGCCGAGTTCGGGCGGAATGCTCCCGCTCAACTGGTTGTTGCTCAGCCTGAGGACCAACAACATGGGGAGATTGCCGAGTTGAGGGGGAATACTCCCGCTCAACTGGTTGTTGTACAGACCAAGAGATTGCAAATATGTCAGGTTGCCGAGTTCCGAGGGGAGGCTCCCACTTAATTGATTGGTATACAGGTTGAGTTGGAGGACATGCCCTTCATCACACTGCACCCCATACCAACTGCACGGCGTGGTCGTTATCGCCCAGCCCGTATGGTTCGCCCAACCCGGGCCGTTGGTGCTGGTGTACAGGGCCAGCAGCGCCTGACATTCAGTGACGGGAATTTCAGTGACACTGTTGCAGTCGAAGGTTTGGGCGGCGGGGCTTGCCAGCGCGGGG
>DATALK010000110.1:0-11790 GCA_036261085.1 Phototrophicaceae bacterium
GAATGATGCGCTTCTGGTGGAAAGGGACTTCTTCCGCCGGAGTTTCTACGCCTAAATCACCCCGCGCGACCATCACGCCGTCGGAAACCGCGATAATATCCGCGATGTTTTCCAGGGCTTCATGTTTTTCGATTTTGGCGATAACCGCGATGTCACCCCCCAAATGGCGCAGCAGCCAACGCAGTTCGCGGACGTCATCCTGCGAACGCACAAAGGACATCGCCAGATAATCCGCTTTTTGCTGTAACGCGAATTCCACATCCTGGCGATCTTTTTCGGTAATGGCCGAAAGTGTCAGGCGCGCTTTGGGTGCGGTGACGCCTTTTCGGGAAGTTAAGGGGCCGCCCACTACCACTTCACTTACCAATTCCCGGTTATTGGCTTGTTTAACGACCAGTTCAAGATTGCCGTCGTCGAGTAAAAGCTGCATCCCAACGTGAATATCTCGCATAAACTCCGGGTGTGGCAGCGCAATTACCCCGTTTTCGCCCGGTACATTGTCCAGGGTGAACGTGATTTGCTCGCCTTTTTCCAGCAGCAGCGGTTCGTTGGCGACAGTGCCGATGCGAATTTTGGGGCCTTGCAGGTCACACATCACCGCCACGACAGCCTTTTCTTCGGCGGCGACTTCGCGGACACGGGCTATCGTTTCGGCGTGATCGGCGTGGGTTCCATGTGAAAAATTGATACGGACAACGTTGACTCCGCTGTGGATAAGCTGGCGGAGGATGTTTTTATCCCGCGAAGCGGGGCCAATCGTTGCGACGATTTTGGTACGTTTCCCGTTCATATGTTCTCGTTCCAAGCTGCTCCCCCTTAGAATAAATTGGGGCGAGGTTACGCCTCGCCCCAACCAGCGATCTTAAAACTTGAGATTGGTAAAAGCCTTCAGGCCGGGGTAGTAAGCCGCATCACCGAGTTCTTCTTCAATGCGCAGCAGTTGGTTGAACTTGGCAACACGATCGGAACGGGACGGCGCGCCGGTCTTGATCTGGCCGGCGTTGGTGGCAACCGCGAGATCCGCGATGGTGGTGTCTTCGGTTTCCCCGCTGCGATGACTGGTGACGACGGTCCAACCAGCGCGCTGGCTCATCTGGACGGACGCCAGCGATTCAGTCAGTGAACCGATCTGGTTGACTTTACACAGCAGCGAGTTCGCGGCTTTTTCGTGGATGGCACGTTCAATGCGTTCGACATTGGTGACCAGCAGATCGTCGCCGACGATTTGGACGCGATCACCGATTTTTGCCACGAGCCGTGACCAGTTTTCCCAATCATCCTGGGCGAGGCCGTCTTCGAGGGAAATAATCGGGTAACGATTTGCCCAATCCGCCCAGAATTCGACCATTTCCTCGCCGGTCAATACGCGGCCTTCGATGTCCAGATGGTACTTGCCGTCTTCTTTGTAGAGTTCCGACACAGCGGGGTCAAGCGCAATCCGAATTTGTTCGCCAGGGCGATAACCGGCTTTTTCGATGGCTTCCATAATCACGTCCAGCGCGGCCTGGTTCGAACCGAGGCTGGGCGCGAAACCGCCTTCGTCACCGACGGTGGTCTGGTAGCCCTTATTGTGCAGGACTTTGTGCAGCGTGTGGTAGATTTCCGCACACCAGCGCAGCGCTTCCCGGAAGTTTTCCGCGCCAACGGGCATAACCATGAATTCCTGGAAGTCAGTGCTGCCCGCTGCGTGTTTGCCGCCGTTCATGATGTTCATCATGGGGACGGGCAGCGTGTGCGCAAATGCGCCGCCGAGGTAGGCGTAGAGCGGCAGGTCGGCGCTGTCGGCAGCGGCTTTGGCAACGGCCAGGGACACGCCGAGAATGGCGTTCGCACCCAGATTGCTCTTGTTGGGTGTGCCATCCAGTTCCAGCATAATCTGGTCAATGATTTTCTGGTTCAGCGCATATTGGCCGACCAGCGCATCGGAAATCGGGCCATTAACGGCCTGCACCGCGCGCAGCACGCCTTTGCCGAAGTAACGGCTTTTGTCGCCATCCCGCAGTTCCAGGGCTTCGTGTTCCCCCGTCGAAGCGCCACTGGGCACAATCGCGCGGCCAAAAGCGCCGTCTACCAGATACACTTCCACCTCAACGGTGGGATTGCCGCGCGAGTCCAGGACTTCGCGGGCGTGAATCGTTTCAATAACGGTCATGTTCATTCTCCTTCTAGGGTGTAGAGAACACCGAATGGTGTGAAATGGCACGCAGGAAGTTGGGATACTCCCCCAAAATTGCCCCTACTATCATATATCCTTTCCGCGCGCGCGTCATGTGGAATCTTGCCGGAAATTACCGGCTGACAGTCACCCGCCTCTGGATTAAAATAAGCGCGATTGTCGAAATTGTTGTTGAAAGGTACGGTCATGGCTCCAACTCGGTCTGTGTATCTCGATCATTCGGCGACGACCCCTACCGATTCGCGTGTGGTGGCGGCCATGCTGCCGTACTTCACCGAAATTTACGGCAATGCTTCCTCGACCCATCAGTTTGGGCGCAGCGCGGAAGCGGCTATTGAAACCGCCCGCGAAACGGTGGCGCGCGTTTTAAACTGCCAGCCAAGCGAGATTGTGTTCACCAGCTGCGGCTCGGAAAGTGACAATCTGGCTTTGCGGGGGGCGGCTTGGACGACGCGCCAGCAGGAACGTGGCCAGCATTTGGTGACAACGCCAATTGAACATCTGGCAGTCATTCGTACTGTGCAACAGCTGGCCGAGTTGATGGGCTTTGAATCTACGTTGGTGCCGGTAGACAGAACCGGACTGGTAGACGTTGGGAATTTTGCCAGCGCTTGCCGACCCGGAACGACGGTGGTGAGTGTGGTGTATGCCAATAACGAAGTGGGGACGATCCAGCCCCTTGCGCAACTGGCCGCCTTAGCCCACGCGCGGGGCGCGTGGTTTCATACCGATGCGGTGCAGGCCGCCGGGCAATTATCATTGGATGTGTCGGCGCTCGGTGTGGATTTGTTGAGCCTGTCAGGTCACAAGTTTTATGGGCCGAAGGGCGTGGGCGCGCTGTATGTGCGCTCCGGGATTGAATTGATTCCCAGTCAGAGTGGTGGCAGTCATGAGAGCGGTCGCCGCGCCGGAACGCACAATACCCCGCTGATTGTGGGGCTAGCAAAAGCGTTGGAACTGGCGGCAGCGGAGCAGGAGGCCCACATAACTCATTTTCGTCTGCTGCGGGATGGATTAATTGATGGCATCTTAAATGGCGTTCCGGGCGCGCAGTTAACCGGCCATCGGGAACGGCGTCTACCCTCTCACGCCAGCTTTGTTTTTGAGGGCGTGGATGCCAATCGTTTGCTGATGCACCTGGATTTAAAAGGGATTGCGGCCAGCAGCGCGTCGGCCTGCAAAACCGGCAATCCTGAGCCGTCCGGTGTGTTATTGGCGTTGGGTTACAGCCGTGAGGAAGCCAGCAGCAGTTTACGATTGACGGTGGGGCGGCAGACAACGGTTGAAGATGTAGACTATGCGGTAAAAATGGTCATGGAAGCGGTTGAGAAAGTACGGAAGTTGAGTCGTGGATTTGTGGTGGCATGAAAAATAACGCTGATGTGCGGGTTGTGGTGGCGATGAGCGGCGGGGTGGATAGCTCGGTGGCGGCGGCGCTGCTGCTGGAACAGGGTTATACTGTCATTGGAATGATGATGCGGCTGTGGTCGGAAGAAACGGTGGGCGGTGGCGTTCATAACCGCTGCTGCACGCCCGATCAAATGGCCGATGCGCGTCGAATCGCAGCCAAATTGGGTATTCCGTTTTATGTGCTGGATACCCAGGAGGTGTTTCGTAACACCATCGTGGAATTTTTTATTGACCAGCACCGGCAGGGTGTAACACCGAATCCCTGTCTGGAATGTAACCGGCACATCCGGTTTAGTTTCCTGCTGCAAAATGCGCTGGCCTTGGAGGCCGATTATCTGGCAACCGGGCATTATGTGCGGGTTTCCAGCGACGAAACCGGACAGTATGTGCTGCGCAAAGGTCTGGATGATCGCAAAGACCAGAGTTATGTGCTGAGTGTGCTGGGGCAGGAACAACTGGCACACGCGCTGTTCCCGGTAGGCGAATATACCAAGCCGCAGGTGCGTGAAATTGCGGCCCGGTTTGGCCTGCCAACGGCCAGCAAAAAGGACAGCCAGGATTTGTGTTTTGTCGGGGATAACAATTACCGGCGTTTCCTCAATGATTATGCGCCTGAAGTGATGCAGTCGGGGCCAATTGTGCGCCGGAATGGCATGGTGTTAGGGCAGCATAACGGGCTGGCAAATTACACCATTGGGCAGCGCAAGGGGTTGGGTGTTAACAGCCAGGAACCGCTGTATGTGATCGCTATGAACCCGTACCGGAACGCGCTGGTTGTTGGCACCGCCGATGAATTAGGCGGGACGACTTTAACCGCTAAACGGGTGAATTGGGTGAGCGGTAAAATGCCGGTTGAACCCTTCCGAGCCGAGGTCAAAATTCGATACAAGGCCCAACCCGTCCCGGCTTGGGTGGAACCGCTGCCGGAAGCACGGATGGCTGTCCAGTTTGATGAACCTCTGCGCGACATCACGCCGGGGCAGGGGGCGGTGGTGTACAACGGCGATCAGGTGTTGGGTGGTGGGATTATTGAACCAATGCCAACAAATAACGAGTAATCGAACTGACAGGTTTGAGGGCGGCTGGTGTGGCCGCCCGAATCTGTTTTTTGCTTAATAACCCGCCATGAAAAACCGAACTTCCTGGGCAAACAACAACATAATGGCCGTTCCCGCGACAATGTAGGGGCCGTAGGGTAGGGCTGTGAACAGGCTGTAACGGCGTCCGGCTAACCGCTGTCCAATGATATATAGCAGCGCCCCTAGCGCCCCCAGAAAGACGGTGATAAAGATCGCAAAAATTAGCGGTTCTAGGCCCAGCATCAGGCCGCTGAGGGTCGCCAGCATCACGTCGCCGTAACCAAAAGCGACTTCGGTAATGTCTCGGCCCTGTAATTTAGTCGAGATGTAGGTGTAGAGTATACCCCCCAGGTATAACAGGAAAAACACGCCGAAACCCAAGGCCCCGCCCCACAGCGCGCGTGCGAGGGTGGGTTCATGCTGCGCCGGGGTCAGCACTGCATCCAGAATTGCCAGGGCGCAGGAGGGGATAATCACCGAGTACAGAATCAGATGGTGTTCAATGTCTATAACGACGATAAGGACAAAAATCGCCATGTAGACCAGCCAGAAAATGAGCTGAAGGTCGCTGATTTCAGCGCCTTTTTGCTGTTTAACGGCGAAGGTAATCAGCATCGCCAGCGCTGTGCCAATTTCGGCCAGCGGGTAACGCCAGGAGAGTTTGCTGCCATCCGGGGCGATGCGTTGGCCGGATACAAACGCGGTTAGACCCAGCCAGGCGCTCAATGGCCTGGGTGAACCCTCTGGGTAGTGGGGTAGGCGCGGGCGGCGATAGTGTGGCAGGTCATCCGCCAGGGCATTCATCACGCCTCCGGCCAGCAGGCCAATAATTCCGATAACGATGTAACTCAACAGCATAAGACGCCATCTTTCAGGGTAATGGTATCACGGGTGCTGGCGGCAGGAGCGACAGCGACAAAATTATCATAAAGGCAAATGCTACCAGCGCAGCCAAAAGAATTGCCACTTTTTGCGCTTGAGACAGGGACGCATCGCGCTGATCGCTGGTGTTGGGCAATGTGCCGATAACCATGTCTACCGGGGTGACGGTGCCCTTATGGATTTTCCAGGCCGCCAGGCGCGGTTCGGCGTGGCGTAAACCCACAATTAAATAAGCGGCGTCGGGGTAATACGCCTGTTGAACGTCAGTCGGTGAGGGAATGGGGTCGCCGTTGGGATGAGAATGATAAAAGCCGACGAGGGATAACCCTTTTGTTTCAGCTTGCAGCAGGGCGTGGGCCAGCGCCGCATCCTCCAGGCGATAAAAATGCAGCGGGTCAGCGGCGATATTGGGAACAGAAATGATTTCGTGAACGGTCTCGCTCACGCCCAGCAGAATCCCGCACGTTTCCTGCGGCTGGTCTGTACGCGCTTGCTGGACGATTAGTTGTGCTTGGTTTTGACTGAGGTACAGGGGCATGGTGGCGGCTTAAGCTTCCGAAGCGGATGCTTCGGGGATGGTAAAAGGCTCGGTGCGGCGATCCTGGGACGGATTGCGCGTTTCGTAAAATAGCTCGGCCAGCAGTGTATAACTGCCTGCCGGGTCGGTCAGTCCGCGCAGATGCAGCGTAAATTCCATGTCGTGGTGCATGGTTTCGATAATGTTCAGTTCGCTGACGATGCGGTTTTGATCATCGCGGGCCACCAGCAGCAGGTTGGGCCGTTCCTGAAAGGGCGTGACCTGGATGTGAACATGAACGCGAAAACGGTCTCGATAGGGCGTAATGACCAGCTGCTCGATTTTGATCTGGTCTTTGGGTTGAAGCGGACGATCACTCGGAAAAATTGGAATTTCCATGAATCCCCGGTTTTCTGGACAATGATTAATTGCCAGATTTTAACTGTTCCAGGGTTTTTAGCGCAACCTCAACTTGATCGGCTGGAACCAGCAGATGATCGCGGGAATAAGCCGCCACCGGCAGGATCGAGATGCCCACTTTAGCCAGCGCTTGGCTGACAACGGCCATAAAGCCCACCAGCGTAAAATCGAGAATACCATCGAAAGTAATCAGCCGGTAATGTTTTTCGGCGACGGCGTGGCCTGGCAGTCGTTTAATAAAATCTTCCAGGGCTTCTGCCGGAATGACGAGGGTCACTTCGTCTTTGTCAACAATCAGCGCACCAAAGGGTTCCCCGATTTCGGCGATGACCCCGGCGGCAGCCGTGATGGCTCTGGCGGGCAGTTTAATAACAACATAATCCCGCCCATCACTAAAGAGGGCAGTTTGTGCCAGCGCTTGTTGAACCGTTTGAGCCATTGTTTCCCCTATTCATCAAACTGATAGGTCGCCTCGGCGTAATAACGCACATGCCGGTTGGCGAGTTTTTTCTGCATCCAGTGTAACAGTTGTTCGTTCTTCTTTTCCAGGGGGACAGTGGCATTGCGGAGAATGTCCAGCGGATAATTGACTCGCAGCGCGCGGCCATGAATGATATGGCGGCTGATACCGGGGGGTAGGTAGGCTTTGTACTGTGCGGCGGCGATGATGTCGGCGGGTTGATACTCCGGGAAAATAACCAGCCCCAGGGCATCCGGGTGCAGTTGCCAGATGTCGTCCAGTTCGGTCAGGGCCGTGCGATGGAGAACCGCGTTTTGCTGGTAAACCCGAACCACATCACATAAGGCCGCATTGCGCACATAAGTATCATTGGAATTGACCTGAATCGCCAGCAGTTGTCCATCTTTTAACAGGAGGTGGGCAATTGCCTCCGGTTCCTGGCCTTCCGTGATGGCGATCTGGTTAAGCTGTTGTAGTTGGGTGATGAAAGGATCGGGTTCCCACTGGCAGACGATGTGCCGCCAGGTTTTTAACTCGACCAGGCTGGTATCGTAATCGGCCACCTGGACCAGAATGTGTGGGTAGTTTAGATGAGAGAACGCATAGAAACGATTGGCTCCGTCCAGAATGACGTAGTGGTCAGCGTCCATGTGTGCCACAATCGGCGGATTAATCACAAATTCTTCGTGTTGGAGTCGCTCGATTAAGGGTTGGGCGCGTTGGGAGTCATGTTCTTCGTGCGGCTGTAAACTCTCCGTCAGCACAATTCGTAGATCAGGCGGAGGCGCGCCATTGGGGATAGATGTCATTCAGCTAATCCTGCATTTACGGTTGTCGGCATTGATAGATAAAGAGTATCATGAAGCGTGGTTTAGGACAATACTCACAAGGATTTTAGGGAAAAGTATACAAAAGGCGGCAGCTTATGGGGGCGCAGGAACAGGGCGCAAACGCAACGGCAGGACGGTGGGTGGTCATTCCGCGCACACTTTGTTTTGTGCTGAACGGCGAGGATGTCCTGCTCATGAAACGCAGCCCGCAGCGGCGCGTGTTTCCCAACCGGTACAACGGTGTTGGCGGGCATATTGAGCGTGACGAAGACCCGCTGACCAGCGTCCGCCGGGAGATTACCGAGGAAACCGGGTTGGTTGTCCATGATGTGCGGCTGCGCGCGGTTTATAACGTGGATGCCGGGGAACAAACCGGGATTGTATTATTCGTTTTTACCGCGATCAGTGACAGCCGCGAAATCATTGATTGTGACGAGGGAACGCTGCATTGGATACCCCGCCAGCAGGTCTTAGCGCTTGATTTAGTGGATGACTTGCCAACCATTTTGCCCCGCATTTTGAAATTAAGTGATGCCGACGCCCCGTTATTTGTGCATATCAGTTACGACGGTGCTGACCGGATTCAGTTCAAATTTGCCGAAAGCGCAAATGGCTGAACAACCCGCCGAAGTGACTGCGCCAGAAGCGGGCTTTGCCCCGCCGCGAGAGCGCCGTATTTTTCGGCGGATCGGTTGTTTGGCTGGTTTGTTGCTGTGGGCACTGATTATGCTCCTGCCCTGTTTTCTGTTCTTTCTCGCTACCCAGGAACAGATCACGATTTCGTTGGGAGATGCGCCGCAGCAGACGGCTCGCATCTGGTTGGTGAACGAAATTCGACAGCGTGGGTTGGGGCTGTCGTGGGCCTCGGTGAAACCTGGAACCAGCGATCGAACCGTCTGTGTGCAGACGGAAACCCGCTTTATGCTGTGGGTGGGAACCGGTCCGGCGGCGACCCACTGCGAATGTTACACCCGCGTCAACGCGGCTTGGCAGCCAACCGAATCCTACAACGGCAGTTGCGCACCCTAGCCGAACCGATTAAGCTAAAAAGACAATTTCGCTTCGGCAACCAAAGGTTATTCTATGGAATTTTTTCAGAATGCTGACCCCGGCGCACTGGTGCTGGTTGGGGTGGGGCTGGTTTTTTTGTGTGTGGTGGCCCTGCTGTTGTTGTTTGGTTTGCAAGTGGTTGGTTCAACACTGTTCAACCTTATCGCCCTGTTGACCACCCTGGTCAGTGGCGGGCCGATGATGTGGTGTGGTTGCCTGGTGCTGCTGTTGGCCTGCGGGCTGTGTGGGGGCGGGGTCTTGTTATATGCGTCCTGCAACGCGAATCCGGCATCTATGAATTTCTGTCTGCTGTTTGCCGGCGGGGGATAAAAAAGAGGATACCCGGAACGGGTATCCTCTGGGTCGTATTTAGGCCGGGGTGGGAGCGGGGCCGAGCGTTTTCAGGTCGCTGCTCTCATCGGGTGCTGCCGGGCTGTCAGCTGCCTGGAAGCGGGGGGCCAGCGCGGGTGGAACCATGAACTCACTCCATTTGTTGGGCCGCAGTTCGCCCATAACTGCCAGGAATTCGTCGGCTTCGATGGTTTCAACATCCAGCAGGCGCAGCGCCACGGCGTCCAGTTTTTCCCGGTTTTCGCGGATCAGTCGCCGGGCTTCATCATAGGCCCAGGAGACCAGCGCGCGGACTTCCTGATCAATTTCCTGAGCAACCGCTTCGCTGTAATCGCGCTGTTCGGAAATCTCTCGTCCCAGGAAAATCATTTCCTCTTTTTGACCGAACATCATCGGGCCAAGTTTATCACTCATGCCAAAACGGGTGACCATCGCGCGGGTCATCCGGGATACCTGTTCGAGATCGCTGGAAGCGCCAGTCGTGATTTCGCCAAACACGATTTCTTCGGCGGCGCGGCCTGCCAGGAAGGTCACAATCTGGTCTTTCAAGCGGGAACGCGAAACATAGTTAATATCTTCGTCGGGCAGGAACAGCGTGGAACCGCCGCTCATGCCGCGCGGGATAATCGTTACCTTATGCACCGGGTCGCTGTGGGGCAGCAAATAACCCACAACCGCGTGTCCGGCCTCGTGATAGGCGGTAATACATTGTTCTTGTTTGTTGATGACCCGGCTCTTACGTTCCGGCCCCAGGATAATCCGTTCAATCGCTTCCTGGCAATCGCTGTTGGAGATCGTCTTTTTATTCTTGCGTGCGGCCAGAATCGCGGCTTCGTTGACCATATTCTCGATGTCCGCGCCGACAAAGCCGGGGGTGGATTTTGCCAGGGTTTTCAAGTCGACATCAGACCCCAGCGGTTTACCACGCACATGCACTTTCAGAATCGCTTCCCGGCCTTTAACATCGGGACGATCCAGCACCACGCGGCGGTCAAACCGGCCAGGACGCAGCAGCGCCGGGTCGAGGATGTCAGGGCGGTTGGTGGCGGCGACGACAATGACATTGGTATCGGTATCAAAACCGTCCATCTCGACCAGAATTTGATTGAGGGTTTGCTCGCGTTCGTCGTGACTGCCGCCCAGACCCGCACCACGCTGGCGACCAACGGCATCAATTTCGTCAATGAAAATAATACACGGGCTGTGGCGTTTGGCCTGGCTGAACAGGTCACGCACGCGGGATGCCCCTACGCCGACAAACATTTCGACAAATTCCGAACCGGAAATGCTAAAGAAGGGGACACCGGCCTCACCGGCAACGGCTTTTGCCAGCAGGGTTTTGCCCGTGCCGGGACTGCCAACCAGCAGTACCCCTTTGGGGATGCGCGCGCCGAGTTGAATGAACTTTTCCGGCTCTTTCAGGAATTCAACCACTTCGGCTAATTCAGCTTTGGATTCGTCCGCCCCGGCCACATCTTCAAACGTGACGCTTGGTTGGTCGCCGCTGAACATCCGCGCGCGGCTCTTACCAAAGGCCATCGCCTGGTTGTTGCTGCCCTGGGCCTGACGCAGCATCAGGACAACGAGACCGCCGATGAGCAATATTGGCAGCAGTGTGGTTATTACATTGAAGCCAACAGCGGGCCAATTACTGGGTTGTTGAAAATCCCAGGTAATGTTGTCAATTTGTTCCGGGGTGACGCCGAACGTCTTGAGTTGTTCAGTCGCGGATGATTCGGGTTCTTTGCTGGTGGTTGCCGTGGATCGGTCTGCGAAGGTGACATTTAATTGATCTTCAACCACACGAATACTTGAGACTTCACCATCTTGAATTTTCTGAACCAAGTCGGTAAATTTGATGGTGCTGGTTTCCTGGGTGCCATTGCTGATTCCGAAGAAAATAACAATGAGCATTAGAGCAATGAACACATACAGTAAAAGATTCCTTGTCCTCGGATTATTCACTCCGGGCCTCCACTTATTAACTCAGTTCACCTCACTGGACGATTACTCGGACATGATGAGGGACAACTTATTTTACACAGTCTATGACTGATTATACAATTTAGACTTTCAAGCACCGGTGACGGACGTAGTGTTACATCCGTTATTATTATCCTGAAACAGGTACACAATACCTGAATGAGTGTAAAAAACGCATGAATTCCGTCCAACAGTTGAATGACCGCATCCGGCGCGAAGCTGGTTTTTTGCAGGATGTCCTGACTGAAGTCAACAATGTTATGGTGGGGCAGGAACGGTTAATTAACCGGCTGCTGATTGCTTTGTTGTGTAACGGCCATATTTTAATTGAAGGCGTGCCGGGGCTGGCAAAGACGCTGGCGGTGCGAACCTTAACCGCGACCATTAACTGCAAGTTCCAGCGGATTCAATTTACGCCCGATTTGCTGCCCGCTGATTTGATCGGTACGCAGATTTATAATCCCCGCACGGGGGAATTTACGCCGCGCTTGGGGCCAATTTTTAGTAACATCGTTCTGGCAGATGAAATTAACCGCGCTCCGGCCAAAGTGCAGTCGGCGCTGCTGGAGGCGATGGAGGAGCGGCAAATCACATTGGGTGACCAGACTTATGCGCTGCAAGACCCTTTTATG
>DATALK010000118.1:0-1581 GCA_036261085.1 Phototrophicaceae bacterium
GAGCCAGAGCAAACGGCAGCGACGACACAAACGGCGTCGGCGTCAGGGTCGGCGCCGGGGTGAGCGTCACCGTCGGCGTGGGGGTCGAGGTTGGTGACGGCGGTGGCGTCACCGTCACCATCGGAATTGGCGGCTGCTGTGTCAAAGTACAGGCAGCCAGCAGCAAAGCGACAAGACTTAAACCGCTGCGCGCCCAGACACGGATGGTGCGAGATTTTGTCATAAAACTGAAACAGCTATGGATTCAAAACCGCCATAAGATCATACAGAATTTGCAGCGATTGCAGTTCCCGGTAAGTACGCCCATAGTTCAGGTCATCTTCGCCAAATTCGCTGCGCGCCGGATTACGTACCGACAGATGATAACTATCCGGCCCGGTTCCGTGATTATCATATTCGTACAGTGCGGCGCGAAAATCGAGCAGCGGCACATTCAGATCGCGGGCGACGGCGCGAATTTCCTCGTTAAAAAGCTGCGGCTTGTTGTTGACATTAAAAAGATCACCTGTCGGCCAGGTTCCCAGGATGGGAATGACGCCGTTATCACTGAGATAATTCACAATCTGGGTCAGGTTATTATTAAATTCCGCCGTTGTTAAAATACCCGTGTCCGATAGGCCAATATAAATGAACGCGAACGAAGGCCGGGCGCGGCGCACTTCGCAGGCCAGGGGGGATTCGTTCGGCTGGCAATCATTAGGTGCAAACATGGAATCCAGAACATTCACCGTTGCAAAACCGTTTTGGGCAGAGGCGTTCATCCGGCAGAAAGAGCCGGTGGCGCTAAAACCATCCACAATACCTTGCAGATCGGTATGCGGGCCAAGTGAATATTCTTTCCACTCAAAGTTACACAGGTAAACCGTTCCGGCGGTGTTGCTTTCACCGACTTTCATCAACACCCAGTGGTCATTCCCCAACTCCCGCCCACGCGCCCAAATCCGGCGCACATTGTTCCAGACCGAGTCAGGCAGATACACTGCCGGGTAATCGGTACGATCCGGGATGACTTCGATCACGCCGCCGCCGGTGGGGTTGCCGCTGGCAGCCATCGTAGTCTCGGTCACTCGTTCCGTCGCCACCGGGATTTCCCGGCTCACGCTGATTTCGCGCTCAAAGGTCACAAAACCGATAGCGACCCAACCGCGCAGCCCCAGCGTTGGCGCCGTGACCAACAGCCAGTCGGCGGCTTCATTGCGGCCTTCCACCACCAGAGCGGTCTCCGGGGGAAATTCCGTCAACTTCGCACTGGAGCGATCCGGCAATTCGCGCACATTTAACGTTCGATTATTCGTTTTGGCCTGAATGAGGTCTTGCGCACCCACCAGCGAACCGGTAAACAGCACAAGCACACTCATAATGACCAAAACCCAAAGATTGCGTTTTAACATCGTTTTCTTCCTGCCTGCGAAAACTTCCATCTCCCACCCATTATAAAGTAAGGCCCGACGACTGCCTAGTAACCGTTACGCAGCAATACCATCAGCCTGAGACTGTTGCGGCCTACCGCTTAGGCTATAATAAAGTGGATTTTTTGTTTGGAGAGTAGTTGCGATCTATGTCTAAACATCATCTTTTATT
>DATALK010000138.1:0-1702 GCA_036261085.1 Phototrophicaceae bacterium
TTTAAAGATTTGGTGTACAATATTACAAGGGTGTTACCACATGCCATCTTTTTCGATATGCAGGCAACCATGATTAAATCCTTTATAGTGATGATCATCTAACCCGATCCATTGCAACTGCTCCGGCGTAAAAGAAAACAACTGGCGGCGGACATTCGTGTCATAAACCACAAACCTGCTGGGGGTAATCAATAGGGTGCTGGACTGCAATTGTGAATATTTCTGCGCAGGCGGAATCAGGCCGCAGCTAACCCCCTCAATCATGAGCAGTAATGGTGTTTCTTTGTCAGCAGCTATTTTTAGGCGGGTGATTCGTTTTTGAAGTGTGTTCTGACTATTTAAGAAATACAAAATGCTCCATATTCCAAACGTCAACAGAATCCATGAAATACACCATGTTAATGTCAAGTCAGCCATTGTATTTTGGCTCCATTAAACTGATTGAGAAAACCAACATCCTATCCAGCCTGGTTTTTGCGCGGTGGTTCGCTGGCCTCGAACTCGTCCAGCCAATCCTCATCCTCAAGATCGTCGTCATCCAGCGCTTTTTGTTTGCGTTCGAGCGGTTCTTCCAGCGTGCGTTTGGCGGCAGTGGCTAAGGCTTCGGCCAGGGCTTCATGCTGCGCCAGCGCGAAGGCAAACGTTTCCTCTTCGGCGCGGAAACGCACCAGACCGGCGGCAGATGGTTCGTCCAGCCGCCGCAGCGCACCGATTTCTTGAATGGTCGTGACCGGGATTTTCCGCAGCACGGTGTTGCCTTGCAAAATGACCAGATACCGGGGCATCAGATAGAGATTCACGGGCACGGCCAGTGTCCACGCGCCGTGAATATCCTGCGCCGCCGGTTCCGCTTGTACTGGGCCGAAATGAATATCGCCGCGCCGCCGCCGGTACGCCCCCACCTGATCGGTGCGGTCAAAAGCAAACCGTCGCAGCGCCAGCAACAGACGACGATTATTATACTTGTATCCTCGGATTTGCAGAACGTACCACTTCCCCTCTTTTTCCACATGCAACCAGAACTGGTTATAGCCCTCATTGTACGCATCGGGCAGGCCCACCCACTGTAACTGTTCGGGCGTAAAGGAAAAAATCCGCCAGTAAATTGTGAAATTATAAACGACAAAACGGGTGGGAGTTATCAATAACGCTCGAGGCCACCACCAAGAAAATTTTCGGCCAGGACGGAGGAACCGGCAGGTCACGCTCCCCATTACCATCAGCAGGAGTGTTTCGCCTACCATTTTGTTTATCCGACGCCGCTGCCATCGTGAAAAAAGAATCAGGGCAATCAGTGCTAAATATAGCAGACCAATTTGAATGAGAATGGACATGGTTTAATCTCCACCGGATGGCCTACTATCATCATTCCGCCGATCAAGCGCCAGGTGTCCCCCAAACGTGCGGTGTTATCCGGCCTGGTTTTTGCGCTGCTCTTCGGCGGCGTCAAACTCGGCCTGCCAGTCTTCATATTCGGGATCATCGTCTTTGGGTTTCTGCTTGCGTTCGAGGGGGTCTTCCAGGGTGCGTTTGGCAGCGGTGGCTAAGGCTTCGGCCAGCGCTTCATGATTCTCCAATGCGAAGGCAAAGGTTTCTTCCTCGGCGCGGAAGCGTACCAGCCCGGCGGCATCGGGTTCATCGAGCCGTTGCAGCGCCCCCACCTGCTGCACCGCCGCCAGCGGAATGGTTCGCAGCACGGTGT
>DATALK010000158.1:0-2864 GCA_036261085.1 Phototrophicaceae bacterium
TCACAATAAGAGACCCGGCCCTCGCTGGCAAGTATGCACTTAAAAGTGCTATACTTACCGAATGGAGAGTAAGCTCATTATCCCCGATGTTTTTAACGAACAGTGTGGCACCCGCGCCGTGCTGGATTTGTTGGCCGACAAATGGACAGTGCTGGTGGTTGCGGCGCTGGCTAAAGGTAAACTGCGCTACAGCGATCTGCGGCGCATTCTGCAAGGCATTTCCCACAAAATGCTGACGCAAACGCTGCGCCGTCTGGAAGGTGATGGCCTGCTTACGCGCACGGTTTATCCGGTTGTGCCGCCGATGGTGGAATACGAACTCACGCCGCTGGGTCAAACGCTGATTGAGCCGCTGACCGCCCTCTGCGCCTGGGCCGAACACCATCTGGACGAAGTGGAACAGGCCCGCGCGACCTACCAGCAGCCACAGCGGTAACGCTTCAATTCCGGTAGCGGCTACACCGTAATCATTTTCTGCGCAATTAACCAGTTCATGGCTTCGTAAACCGCTTCCAGAGAACGATAGCGCGGTTGGTAATCCAACCGCTTTTGGGCTTTGGTGCTGCTGCAATTTGGGCTGTGGGCGATGTGATCCCAGGTCGCCTGCGCTTCGGTTTCGCTCACGGTGGTTTTCCAGGTTTCCCAGGGCTGATAGGTGAGATTGGCGTCTTGCCCAAACCACGCGGCCACCGCTTCGGCGTAACCACGCAGTGTCAGCGCCGCCGGGGAAACCACATGAAAACTCTCGCCCACTGCACTGCTCCAATGGGTCATCGCCTGCATAAACGCTTGAGCCACATCATCGGCATGAACATGATGCACGGTTTCCATGCCCAGGTTGGGTAAAGTCAGTGGTTCGCCCTGGGCCAGAACCGCAAACACCTGCGGATTAAAATGGCCCGCCGGGTTGAGAGGTGTCCAGCCGGGGCCAACAATATGCCCCGGATGCAGCACCGTTGCCGGAAACCCATTTCGGCGGGCTTCGTTCAGCAAATAACTTTCAATCGCGGCTTTCTGAATGCCATAGTCGCCAAAGGGGCGGCGCGGTTGTTCTTCGGTGGTGGGGACTTCGACGCTGGGGCCGTGAACCCAGATAGTGCCGCAGTGCAGCAACTGTCCCACCTGGCCGCGTAAGCCTTCGACCAACTGGCGTGCGCTGTCGAGGGTGAAACAGATCATGTCAATCACCACGTCGGGGTGTAAATCACGGATGTGCGCCCCAAACGTGCCATTAATTTCTTGGGTTTGCCGGTCAATCACGACGGATTGCACCTGTTTCCAGGCGGCATGGGGCTGGTACGGTTCCCGCTGCCCGCGTGTGATATTGATGACCTCATGCCCCGCTGCCACCAGTCGCGGCACCAGATACGTCCCTACATGCCCACTGCCGCCAATAATCACGACCCGCATGATGTTTCTCCCACTATACCAATGGTAGAATGCCGATTATAGCCGTTTTTTACTCATCATCGGTGAACGCGGCAAAAATATCCGGGTCTTCGTCGGCATTATCGGCGCGATCCAGCTGGGACCGGCGCGATGGGGCGGAACCACGCGGACGCAGCGTCGGCAGTTCGTCCTCCGAAAACGGGCTGGCCGGACGAGTCGGCTGTTGTTGAACCGGATAACCTGGCGGTGTTGAGCGTGGGGTTGAAGTAGACGCGGGCGGCGCGTAACCGGGAGTTGTCGGACGTACCGGCTTAGCCGTCTGCGCCGAAGGTGTTGTACTCTGCCGCGACACTGCCGAATCAAAATCTAAGGCTTCGGCCCGCGCGCGCAAAACGCGCCGAGACCGGGAGCCGGTCCGCGGCACGCTGGTATCTGTGTCGTCATCACCGCCGCCCGCTCCCAGCGCGGCAAAAATACCGCCGATGTCACCAAACGCATTAAACAGCGTTTTACCCGTTGTTTTGACCACTACAAACGCGATCACCAAAAACAGCCCAAAGGCCACAAACAGTAAACCACAAATGGCAACCAGCACCGGGGCAATGTCTTGCATGACCTGATCCTCGTCTAATTCTTAAAGGGAGAGTTGTTTTTCGGGTCGGGCGGGTCAGGAACAAACGGTTTTGGTTCCAGCAATGTGTTACCGGAATCGTCAAGCTGCTGTTCCTGACGCTGCTGCGCCACCGCCGCATCAAAACTCGCCACCTGGTCGGCTTTGGCGCGCAGACTGTCCAGCGAGGTATGCGGCACCGTCTGGGCCTGAACGTTGGCAACATCCGGCGCGTCTTTGGGTTCCGTCAGCATCCGCATAATCATATTGGCAAAGCCAAAAACACTAAAGCGCAGCACCCGCAACACCAGAATCCCCGCCAGCAGCACCACCACACTCGCCAGACCACAAACGGCAACCATCATTGCCAGCGTATCATCGTTCACCGCAAGCCATCCTACTCTGTCCATGTACCTTGATACCCTCTATTTTAAACCAGGAAACGTTTGAACGCTGTGTATATCACCAGCAGATGGGTTTCCAGGGCCAGTTCCGGCTCAGCGTGCTGGCGCAAATCGTCATATTGGATAACCGCGCCCGTCCACCCCTCGGTCTGCCAGCGCGCCAGGGGCGGCAGCGGTTGGCCGGTCAGCCCGTCCGGCGTCGGGCGCACATAAGCATAGATATAAGGCCGTTCCAGACCCGGACTGCGCGGCTCAAAGCCAAAGGCGGCGTGGCGGCCCGCTTCGCTCATTTCCGGGTTGGCAAATAGCAAAAACGAAAAATCAAAGTTATGCGGCCACAGCACGATGGGTGACAGCCCGCCCAATAACCGGGCGCGAAACCGCGCCAGTGCCGTAAACAGGCGGTACTGCACTCCGACATAATCAGCGGCGAGTTGGACATCAACGTTCAGCGCTGTCGT
>DATALK010000167.1:0-5249 GCA_036261085.1 Phototrophicaceae bacterium
TCAGATTTATCGCGGCTACTGGATGGTCAGTTGGTTCAAAAATGAGTTTGGTTTGCGTGAGATGAGTATGGCGGAAGAGCTAGGGGTCGAGGCCGAGACACTGCTGGATGAGCTGCTGAAAGCTGCGCCGCCGGGGGCCGAAGGTTTAGTCTTGCAGCCGTACTGGTCGCCGGGAATTAAAGTGCCAGGGCCGGAAGCACGCGGCGCGATTATTGGCTTCAGCGATGTACATACACGGGCGCACGTTTACCGGGCGATTCTGGAAGGGCTGGCGTATGCGCTGCGAGAGGGCAAAGAGCGCACCGAACAGCGCAGCAAAATTCCGATTACGGAACTGCGCGTGTCGGGTGGCGGTTCGCAGAGTGACGCGGCCATGCAGTTAACCGCCGATATTTTTGGCCTGCCGACGGCGCGACCTCATACCTATGAAACGTCGGGACTAGGGGCGGCGATGGACGCGGCAGTGGGGTTAAAACTTCATTCCGATTTTGACATCGCCGTGCGGGAAATGACCCGGATTGGTCAGGTGTTTGAACCCGACCCGGAGACCTGTGCTATCTATGAGGATTTTTATCAGGCGGTCTATAAACGCATGTATTCCCAACTGCGGCCCCTGTACGAACATATTCGAGATATGAGCATGGGGCGCAAGCCACGAGTGTCTCAACCGGCTTTTCGGCGCGGCTGAGGTTTAAAATCGGTTTCTCGGTCTGATGTCCCTCCAATGGTTTTTTCGGTACGCTGAAGTTGTAACCGAATTCAACTGTGAAGGGTATGGTTAAAGATGGACACAAACCAGGGAACCACCGGGAGTGAAGAGAATAATCCGGCGCAGCAGTCGCAATGTACACCGATCACGAACCAGATGCGATGTCTGAATAATCGTCAAATTATGGAACTGAAGACGCAAGCTGAGGGCTGGCAGTTAACGTCAGACAAGGGGATTACCACCCTTAAACGCGAATTCCGATTTAAAGATTTTAAGATGGCGATGCAGTTTGCCGAACGGGTGGGCAGTCTGGCTGGGATGCAGGGGCATTATCCCCGGCTGACCGTTATCCCCAAAAAAGTTGTAGTGGAGTGGGGAACGCCGGTCTTGGGTGGCCTGCATCCCAACGATTTTATCATGGCAATGCGCACCAATGATTTACATTCGCGGTGGGAACTCATCAGCGGGCAGAAAGATGTGGTTCAAGAAGCCTCGGAAGAATCTTTCCCGGCCAGCGACTCACCATCCTGGCGTAACAGCCGCCGCGATTAAAACCATTTTGTGGGCGGCCTTTTCCAGACCCGTAGGGTTGGATAGAATAACACCTGTTCTATCACGGTAAAAGGTTGAAGCCCGATGATTGTGCTGGGAAATTGGGCCAAGCGCCCGGTGGCGATCAGTGTTAAACCGAACTGTCTGACGATCAGCATTGATAACCCGGCGGAAGCCAGCGTTTTCAGTTACGATTACGCGGGGCGGTTGTGGACGGCGTTTTTGGATGGGATCGCGTACCGGCGCGGGCTGGATGGCAAGATGGTTGCCAAGCGGCGGCTACCCGGCGAGGAACGCGAGCGCCGGTGGCTTTCCGGTGACGAAGCGTGTGCAATTGAAGCGCGCGCGCGGCAGCAGGTGTTTGAGCTGTATGCCGCGATTCAGGACGGAACGACGGCGCTGAATGACCCGCTGCCGCCAGCAGGCCGCGTGGGATTTGAACAGATTGCCGCTTTCGACCAGGTGCGGTCACAGGCGGACGCGGCGCAGTACGGCCAGGTTTATAAGCCGGTTGGGATTTTGCCACCCGACCAGTACATGGCGGTGGTGGTGCAGGCTACCGAGGGCTGCTCGTTTAACACCTGCAATTTTTGCAGTTTCTACAAGGATCGCCCCTTTCGCATCAAAAATCCGGCAGAGTTTCGCAGCCACGCGCAGGCGGTGCGGGACTTTCTGGGCGCGGGGTTGAGTCTGCGCCGCACGATTTTCCTGGGTGATGCCAATGCGCTGGTCGTGCCAATGCCCAAACTGCTGCCGCTGGTTGAGGTCGTTCAGGAGGTGTTTGACGTGGGCGCGTTGGGCGGCCTGTACGCTTTTCTGGATGGTTTCAGTGGGGAAAAGAAAACGGCGGATGATTACCGGCGGCTTGCCGAGCGTGGGTTAAAGCGGGTGTATCTTGGCCTGGAAAGTGGCAATGACGCGCTGCTGGCGTTTCTGAAAAAACCAGGCAAGCCGGAGGATGGTATCCAGGCCGTGCGGGCGATGAAAGCGGGCGGCGTGGCTGTCGGCGTGATTGTGCTGCTCGGCGCGGGCGGACAGACGTATGCGGTTGCCCACATTGCCGATACGATTCGCGTCTTAAACGCGATGGAACTGGACGAGAACGATATTGTGTATTTTTCGGAACTGGTGGTGGGGGAGGATGTGCCCTATGCGCGGGAGGCGTACCAGGCGGGGTTGCAACCTTTGAGTGCGGCGGAACGGGTCGCGCAGGGGGAAGCGATTGAGGACGGTCTGCGGTTTCCCGGCAAAACACCCCCCATCAGCCGGTATGATATTCGGGAGTTTATTTATTGATGACCACGCAGCGCCTTTATTATGAAGATGCTTATACAGTTGATTTTACCGCGCAGGTGCTGGAACGGCTGGCAGTCAACGGCCAACCGGCGGTGATTCTCGATAAGACCTATTTTTACCCGGCCAGCGGCGGCCAACCGGCAGATTTTGGCACGATTAACGGCGCGGCAGTAGTGGATTTGCAGACGCGCGAGGGTGATGGAGCGGTTTTGCACATTCTTGAGGGCGAGGTCGCGGGCGATCAGGTGGAGTGTCAGATAAATTGGGAGCGGCGTTTTGACCACATGCAGCACCATACCGGCCAGCATATTCTGACGCAGGCGTTTGTGCAGGTGGCCGGAGCCAATACCGTTGGGTTTCATCTCAGCCCGGACAGCGTGACGATTGATCTGGATACCACCAGTTTATCGGCTGAGATTATGACCCAAGTTGAGTCATTGGCGAACCGGACAGTGTGGGAAAATCACCCGGTGGTGGCGCGGTTGGTGCAGCCGGATGAGGCCGATGGGGTGCGAATGCGGCGGATGCCGGGACATCTGCTCACGGATGGCCTGCGCGTGATGGAGATTGATGGCTTTGACAGCACTGCCTGCGGGGGAACCCATGTCGCGCATACGGGCGAAATCGGTTTGATTAAAGTGCTGAAGCTGGAACGGCGCGGTGATAAAACGCGCGTGGAATTCCGCTGCGGCGGGCGGGCCTTCGCGGATTACCAGCAGAAAAACGTAGTGGTCAATGGATTGGTGGCGGGGTTAACCTGTCGCCCGGAAGAATTGGAACCAGCGGTGACGCGGCTACAAGAGGACTTAAAAACGGCGCTGCGCGATTTGAAGGCGGCCAAAGGACAGTTGCTCGAATATGAGGCTGAACGGCTGTTGCGAGAAGCACCGGAAGTTAAAGGTGTTCGTATAGTCAAGAAAGTGTTTGAAGATCGAGACGTTGGGGAACTCAAGCTGCTGGCCGGACGATTAATCGAGACTTCCGGTGTGGTGGTGCTGTTCGGGCTTCCCGGCGAAAAAGCGAATCTGATTCTGGCGCGCAGTAAAGAACTAACGCCAGACATGAACGCGCTTATCAAACAAGTGCTGCCTGTACTGGGCGCAGCGCGCGGCGGCGGCCAGCCAAGTCTGGCACAGGGCGGGGGCGTCCCCGCGAACGCGATGCAAGTACAATCAGCGCTGGATGCAGCGGAAACCATACTCTTAAACCCATAAGCCTGATTTTTTCGGAAATTCACCGATAGGGGGAAACGATGTCAGACCAAGTCTTACGCGATCACGTTCTGGCGCTGCTGCGCGGCGGCAGCGCCTATATGACCTTTGATGACGCAGTAGCTAATTTTCCTGAGGCGTTTATCAACGCCCGCCCGCCCAATGCTCTGTATACGTTCTGGCATCTGCTGGAACACGTGCGCATCGCCCAGTGGGACATCCTGGAATACGCACGCAATCCAAAACATGTGTCACCGGAATGGCCGGTAGGGTACTGGCCCGCGCCGGAGACTCAGGCCGATGCTGCCGCGTGGCAGGAGAGCGTGCGCCGGTTTAAAGCTGACCGGCAGGCGATGGAAGCGCTGGTCGCTGACCCGAATACCGATTTATTCACCCCAATACCACACGGTTATGATGGGCATACGATTTTGCGGGAAGCGCTACTGGTCGCCGACCACAACGCTTATCACATCGGCGAACTGGCGGCGTTCCGGCAAATCGCAGGCGCGTGGCCGAAAGACCGGCAATAAGGCTGTTATCGCAGCAGTTTACCGGGGGGCAACCCAAGCGCTCCCCGATACTGGCACTATGACTTAATAAAGAGGTGACTGACGGGCAGGGAAAAACCGGGCAGTACGTCGTCGCCGTCCAGCCAATCCTCGGCTGTAAGCAGTCTTTCACGCTCCGGCGTAATGACCCACACTTGTTGTTCCACCGGACAGATGAGCCAGACCAGCCGCGTGCCGTGCGTCAGATAAAACGCGACTTTTTCACGCAAATCGTCCAGCGTCAGTTCCGGTAGTTTAACCTCCACAATCAGCGCGGGCCATTCCGGGGTGTAGAAGGCCACATCCGCTAACCGCACATTGCCATCATCGCCGGGAAAATGCAGATGTGTGTCCGTCACGGCGCGGCCCAGGCCCTGCTGGCGGCTGTAACTCCACAGCGCGCCATAAACCCGGCTGGCAAGCGCGCTTTCAATCTGCGTCGGCGTTTTTTCCACGATGCGGCCATTGACCAGTTCCAGCAGGCGATCATCATTTCCAGATTGCGTGAGGAAAGTCTTAAATTCCGCAACCGAACCAGATTTTGTTTTGAGCATGGTTCTGTCCTTTCTATAAGGCACTACAGGCTCGGAAATTCGGCAGTTTGTTGGGTGACAGACACGCTCGCTGGTTGCAAGCGATAGGTGCTGCGGCGCATCAGGCGGCTGATGTGCTGCCCCAGGTAATCGGTTAGGCGCTTTACATAGTCGTGGTCTTCCACGTCACCGGCCAGCACCAATGCTTGGCCGATGGTGATGGCATAATTGCCGCTATACAATCGCGCGATTTCTTCCTCACCGTTGGCATCGGTCACGCCTGCGCCCATAAGCCGGATATGGTCAGTTTCCAACGCGATGCCTACCGGGATGATTGGCGCGCCGGTTTCCAGCGCTAACCGCGCCACCCCACTGTGCAGATGGCACAGCCCACCGGTGA
>DATALK010000174.1:0-2413 GCA_036261085.1 Phototrophicaceae bacterium
CCTTGACCATCCGTTTTTCCAGGCGTACCCCCGTTTGAATCCGTTCGACCACGAGCGGCGAGGCGGGTTTCGATTCGTCGTTCATTCAATCCCTCTTGACTTATTTATGTACATTGGTACAATGGTAACAAGGTTAAAACAAAAGTTCAAGGTCATTAACCCGCTCGATGGCAGCCATCGCCATCACTTTTGATTCGCTCAAGCAGAACAGCCCGCGCTGGTCTGCTTTTTTATTCGCTCTCAACAGGAGTCACAAAATGGAACTCACCCTCGTTTCGCCGCGAATGCGCGTATTTGTACTGGTCTGGTTGGGCCAACTGGTGTCGCTGGTTGGCTCGGCGCTGACCTCGTTTGCTTTAGGGCTGTGGGTTTACGAACAAACCCACTCCGTCACCCATTTTGCCCTCACGCTGTTTTTCCGCACCCTGCCCGTGATTTTACTCTCCCCTATCGCCGGGGCGCTGGTTGACCGCTGGGACAAACGCCGGGTGATGATTTTTAGCGACCTGGGCGCGGCAGTCGCCTCGGTAGTAGTGGCCGCCCTGCTGTTTACTGGGCGGCTGGAAGTCTGGCACATCTACGCCGCCGCCGCCCTCAGTGCTGCCTGTGGCGCATTCCAGGTTCCCGCCTATCAAGCCGCCAGCACCCTGCTGGTGTCCAAAGAACAACTAGGGCGCGCGAACGGCCTGGTGCAAACCGCGCAGGCTGCCGCCGAAATCGCCGCGCCGCTGCTGGCCGGGGTGTTGGTCGTCGCCATCCGTATCCAGGGCATACTGCTGATAGATGTGGTCACGTTTTTGGTATCGGTCACCACCCTGCTGCTGGTGCGTTTCCCGCAAGTGCCCCGCAAAACCACCGCGCCCCTGAGCCGTGCGACCCTCACGCGGGAACTTGGCGAAGCGGCCCGGTACATTTTAACACGCCCCGGATTGGTAGCGCTGACGCTCTTTTTTGCAGTGGTCGCGTTTCAAGGCGGGTTGATTGTGGCGCTGGTGCAGCCGATGGTCTTGAGCTTCACCACGCCGGATGTCCTCGGCCTGATTTTAAGCGGCGGCGGTTTTGGGGTGCTGCTCGGCAGTCTGGTATTGAGCGCGTGGGGCGGCCCGCAGCGCCGCACCAAAGGTATTATGGCCTTCCTGTTCCTGTTCGGCGGCGGCATCCTGCTGATCGGCGCGCAGCCCTCGGCGCTGCTGGTCGCGCTCGGCGTGTTCAGTGCCCACTTTTGCGCGCCGTTTATCAACGGGCTGAACCAGGCCATCTGGCAAACCAAAGTCGCGGTCAATGTGCAGGGGCGCGTGTTCGCGCTGCGGCAGATGGTGGTGCAGTTGACGCAGCTCGTCGCGTTTGTGATCGCTGGCCCGCTGGCCGATACCGTCTTTGGGCCGCTCCTGGCCCCCGGCGGCGCGTGGGCCGATAGTCTCGGCCAGTTGATCGGCGTCGGGGCCGAACGCGGGGCCGCTGTCGTTTTCCTGCTGATGGGATTAACGGTGCTGACAACCGCCATCGGCGGCGCGTTATATCGGCCCTTGCAGCAGGTCGAAACCACACTGCCGGATGTTATCGCTGTTGGGGATTAGTCCAACAAAATTCAAGAGTAAGGGGAGCGCACACAGGCGCTCCCCTACGTACCTTTTATGCTTATTGGGCGGATGCACTCGGATACCAGACAAGCGCCACATCGCCGCCCTCGTGATGAAAAACTCGTGTCACCGCGCCAGTTGCTAAATCCGCTACATACACCCCCCGGTTAGCCGACTGCATCGAAACCCAGGCTAACCGGCCATCACGCGACCAGGCGATCCGTTCATCCAGCGCCGGATTCTGGCTGACATTCTGCGGCTGGCCGGTGGCCGGATTCAGCACATAAATTTCGCGGTTGTTGTCGCGTTCGGAAACCCAGGCTAACCACCCTTCCGGCGACCACGCCGGAGATTGATCCCACAGGGGATGCTGGCTCAGATTTTGGATACCGCCGGTAGCGGGGTCAAACTCATAGATTTCCCAATTGCCATCTCGATCTGATTCCCAGGCTAACCGGCCATCATGCGACCAGACCGGATTTTGATCGTGAGCCGAATTTTGGCTGACATTCTGAAGCACGCTGGTAGCGGGATTAAAACGGTAGATTTCCGAATTGCCATCACGTTCCGAAACCCAGGCCAACCAGCCTTGCAAAGACCACACCGGGCTGTCGTCCCGCGCCGGATCAGCACTGATAGTGTGCGCTGCGCCACTGGCCGGGTCAAACATCTGAATTTCACGATTGGTTTCCAGCCCGGAGACCCACGCCAGCCGCCCATTGGCTGACCAGACTGGGTTAAAATCCCATTCGGGCGTCTGGCTGATGTTTCTCGCCTGACCGGTCAGGTCATCATAGAGATAAACATTCACATCCCCGTCATGCGCAGTAATC
>DATALK010000181.1:0-2593 GCA_036261085.1 Phototrophicaceae bacterium
TGAGCCGGTCGAGCAGGATGGCAAGATTTATGCGCGGGGGGCGATTGACAGCAAAAGCAATGTTACCGCGCAGACCAAAGCGGCGGAAGCGCTGCTGGCAACCGGCGGCGCGCCGGTCAATATCAAACTGCTGTTTGAAGGTGAGGAAGAGTCGGACTCGGAAAATCTGGCCGCGTTTGTGGCCGCGAATCGGGAACGGCTTAAGGCTGATGTTGTCGTGATTTGTGATGGCAGCATGGCGGATCGCCAGCAGCCGGACATGAATTATTCTCTGCGCGGCGTGATGTGTCTAGAAGTGGAAGTTTACGGGCCGAAGAATGATGTCCACAGCGGGCATTTTGGCGGCACGGTGCATAATCCGATCCAGGCGTTAACGGAAATTCTCGCGCAGCTACACAACCCCGATGGCAGCGTAGCCGTGCCGGGTTTTTATGATGAAGTGCTGCCGCTGGCTGCCGATGAACGCGCCGAACTGGCAAAGGCGCTGCCCTGGATTGAGTCCGAATGGCGCGATGTGGCGGCGGCCCCCGCCCAGTGGGGCGAACCGGAATTTAATCTGCACGAGCGCATTGGTGCGCGCCCCACACTGGAAATTAACGGCATTGCTGGCGGTTGGGCGGGCGAAGGGTTTAAAACCGTCCTTCCCGCCAAAGCCAACGCCAAAATTAGCTGCCGGATTGTGCCGCAGCAGACCTCGCAGAAAACTTACGAGCGCGTCCGTGATTACATTCAGCAGTTGGCCCCCTCCACCGTGCGGGTGCAGGTTAAGCTGGTGTCCCCCGGCGAACCGGTTTATATTGATCGCCACCATCCGGCAGTGCTGGCCGCCATGCGCGCTTATGAAAAAACCTGGGGCAAACGGCCATTGTTCACCCGCGCGGGCGGCAGCGTACCGGTAGCGGTGGATTTGCAGCGAGAGTTAAACGCCCCCCTGGTGCTGATGCCCTTTGGTTACAAAGGCTGCGGCGCACACGGCCCCAACGAACACGTTTACCTCGATTTGTGGTATCGCGGCATGGCAACAATGGTGCATTTTTATCACGAATTAGCCAGCAAAAACGGGAAGTGAAGAAAGTAATCGGGTTGAAGATATTGTCAGCGAATGCGATGATTCACATTTGACCCCCTCCCGGCCTCCCCCGAATTCGGGGGAGGCGTTTTCTATCCGACGCTCTTTCCCCGCCCTGAATTCGGGGCGGGGGTCAGGGGGTGGGGTAAAAAGAGCAATCACGGCATCATCCAAATTCTATTGAGGAGAAAAACAACGTTGAACGCCCATGATTACGCCACCACCCAGGCGCATCACTTTCTGGAACAGTTAAAAGATTTGCTGCGGATACCCAGCGTCAGCACCGACCCGGAGCGCAAAGGCGATACCCGCCGCGCGGCGGAATGGCTGGCGGCGGAGATGCAGCGCATTGGCCTGCAAAAGGTTGAAATCCTGCCAACAGCAGGTCATCCGGTGTTATACGGGGAATGGCTCGGCGCCGGGGCGAACGCGCCAACGGTGCTGGTCTACGGCCATTATGATGTGCAGCCCGCCGAAATCGAAGCCGGGTGGGTGAGCGACCCGTTTGAGCCAGTGGAACGCAATGGTTTCCTGTACGCGCGCGGCTCCACCGACGACAAAGGCCAACTTTTCGCGCATCTAAAAGCGGCGGAGTCGCTGCTGGCGAACGGTGGGAAATCGCCGGTCAACCTGAAATTTATCTTCGAAGGTGAAGAGGAAATCGGTTCAAGCGCTGGTTGAGCGGTGGGATGCGCTCATCGGCCAGTACGGGGCGGAAGCGGCGGCGGGTTTAAACGCGGCGTATGCCCAGATTGCCGCCGCGCCGGATGCCGAGCATATGCCACCGGAGGTGCAGGCGTGGGCGGCTGAACTCCAGGCAGCGGCCAATTTTATCCAGCGGGCGAAAGCTATCCTTACGGCTGAATGAAGCGGTTTGATAACCGCCAGTCAGTTGGCTTCGCTACTTTTGGTTAGACATAGAGAAGCTGGGCAGCCACGCAGGGCTGCCCCTACAATCGGTATTCGTATTTAATTGTGAGGCGGCAGAAAATAAAACCGGACACGAAAAATCGTGTCCGGCCACAGATTATTGCTGCTTCCCAATCGCCTCGTAAAAATAGATGGCGGTCTGAATACCGCGCTGGAACATCTCGATGCTGAAATGTTCATTCGGGCCGTGCGCGCCGTCGTCATTCAGGCCAAAGCCCATCAGAATCACCGGCAGATGTAACTTATGGGTGAAGTCGGCCACAATCGGAATGCTGCCACCTTCGCGGGCAAAAATCGGCGTTTTACCCCAACCCTGTTCGTAAGCCCAAATCGCGGCCTGCATCGCGGGCGTATGGCGATCCACAAACGCGGGGTCGCCCGCTTGCAGCAGCCGGAGTTCGCTGCGAACGGTTGGGGGGGTAATCCGCGCCACATAATCGCGGATTTGTTCATAAGTGCGCTGCGGATTCTGGCTCGCCACCAACCGGCAGCTAATCTTTGCCAGTGCTTTGGCGGGCAGCACGGTTTTAAAACCCGCGCCGTAAAAGCCTCCAGCCATGCCGTTGATTTCCAGTGTCGGGCGCGCGCCGGTGC
>DATALK010000194.1:0-7508 GCA_036261085.1 Phototrophicaceae bacterium
GATAAAAACCGCCGCGCCCAACCGCCAGGATGATGTCGGGGTCAAAACGCGCGACGGCCTGGGCCAGCGCTTTACACAGGCCATGAAAATCGTTCCAGGAAATGGGGTGCAGGCCCGCGCGCTGGGAATAATCGTAAGATGAATTGGTCATGGTTTGCGGTCTCCGGTTTATACCCAATATGGCGCTATTTTAACTACCAGAATTGCAAAAGACATTAATCATCAGTCTCAAGAGGGTAGAACTAAACGCTGAACATTCGTAGCAGAGTCGTCAGGAAGCACGGATAGTCAGGTCGTACAATAGAAAGAAACCTATTTGCCTTGATTTTTAGTTCCTCTTCGTCTTGATAAGGATGCCCCATGAAACCGATCATCCGGCTAATATCTGGATTGTGGCTAATCTGTCTGCTGTTGATTGGGGCCGCCGTGATCTGGGGACGAGTGTTCCCCGGCCCGATGTTGGCCTATACTTCGTCGGCTCTCGATGGAAGCCATACCAGCCTCCGAGTACATGATTTTAGAACGCAGATACAGACCAATCTTAGTGAAACAGGTGGCAGTGAATCTGGCTGGAGCCAAGATGGACGATTGGCCTTTGTGGCTGCATGGGACGGTAACTGGGACATCTACGTGTGGGATGGTGTTACGATAACCAATGTCTCACACAATGGGGCCAACAATTATTCCCCCATATGGAGTGCTGATGGGCGGCTGGCCTTTATGTCAAAAGAAAACATCGGCGGCTGGTGGGGAGAAATCTATGTGTGGGATGGCAAGGGCCTAATCCATGTTTCACCGGATCACTCTGGAGATGGCGAACCAGCCTGGAGCCGGGATGGTCGGTTAGCCTTTGTATCTAACCTTCCTCATACTGAAAAAATCTATGTGTGGGATGGTACAACCTCAACCCTCATTTCGCAAAATATGTCTGAGGATAAATCGCCTGCCTGGAGTGATGATGGCCGGTTGGCATTTGTCTGTAACCGAACAGGGTTCTCGGAAATTTGTATCTGGGATGGTACGGAGTACATCAGAGTAAAAAAGGGGAATTCTGAAAACTTCGAACCAATCTGGAGTCCTGATGGGCGGCTGGCCTATATATCGGGCTGGCCGGCTCAGTACGAGGGAAAAATCTATGTCTGGGATGGTACAACTGTTACCAAAGTTTCCCAGGACGCGATTGGATACTCAGCCTTAACCTGGAGTCCCAATGGGCAGTTGGCCTTTTTACATTACGAAGGGAACACTCGGTCCATCTACGCCTGGGATGGCGCTATCTTAACCACCGTTTTACAAGATACCACTAATGATTACAGTCTGGCTTGGAGTAAAGATGGGCAGTTATTATTGGTCTCTGGTGAATATGGCAACCGAGAAATTTATCTGTGGAATGGGGCAACATTGACCAATCTCACCCAAAGTCCCTCTACTGATGATTCTCTGCCTGCACTATGGATGCCCCGATGATTGGTGCGATTAGAACGGGTGTTCTAAAATAAGTAGGGCATTTGGAGGCCGTTTATGAAAATGATTGACAGCATTCCCGCGAATTTATTAGCGCCGTGTGGTATCAACTGCATGGCCTGTTATGTCCATTTGAAAACGAAAAAAGCCTGTCAGGGCTGCCGGGGCGCGGATGAGAGCAAACCAGAACACTGCCGAAAATGTCAGCTCAAAGATTGCGCGGTGACACATCAGGTGGCGTTTTGCGGCGATTGTGTTGAATTCCCCTGTGCGGCTATTAAACGGCTCGACAAAAGTTACCGGCAGCGCTATCAGGTCAGCCTGATTGCCAATGCCAGACAGTTAAAAGCTGTCGGCATGACGGCCTATTTGCTGGCCGAAAAAGCCCGGTGGACGTGTACACAGTGCGGCGGGGTGATTTCGCAGCATGACCGCGCCTGTTCGGAATGTGGGCAGGCAATTTAATTGCGATCAAAGCCATCAAGGCATAAATTCGCCGGTAATGGTCGTCAGACGCGCGGGTTTCCCAGGATTCAGAGAACAAAACCAGAGAACTCCATATTGGTGAAGTCATTCGTAGTGAGTTCGTACATACTAAGGCGCATTTTTCTGTACCCATCCCTGGTGATTATCAGTGGAGTAATGTCCTCATCGGCTGGCGACCTTCTGATATTACTTATCAAGGGTAAGCGTTCGCAGCAGCGGGCGGCGCAGCGTAACGTGCCGCCTGCTGAAATTGGGCATATGTCTAGCTCAACTAGACGTATGATAAGGCCAACCAGCGTGAAATGTCTGCTGCGCTTTCACATCATACCCGGAGAACTGTAGGGACGCGCAACGGCGCGTCCGTCCGGCTTAAAGTCTATTGGTTGTGTCACACAAGTTCCCGCTCGGCATACGTCTGGTTGAACTAGACATCTGCCCTAAAGGGCGCTGGGGCTGATGGTTAGACGTTAAATTCAATTGTACATCTGATGACTATTATTGTAATTATCTTTGTAATTCTACCTGTTCTCACCTGTTTATCAGGCCAAATTATCGTTTTTCGCCGAACGCGCCCTATTCGCCTTAGCGCGTGATTACCCTTTCCGCCCCGGCAGTGCTAAAATCAAACTATGAATTCGGCTTGTGAAACAAGAGGAGCAGCCCATGCCCCGGTGGAACTCATTTCAGCATTTTCTCGACGAGGCGCACCAGACCGACAATGACGAAGATCGTCAGGAGTTGGTAGACGAACTGCTGCTGGAACGGGCGGAATGGCCCTGGGTCGCGGGGAACCAGGCCACGTTCATCTTCACCAGTGTGGGCAGCCGTCGCAGTGTGGCGCTGAACCTGGACACCGTGAAAGCCGACCCGCCGTTTGTGCCCATGACGCGGTTGGAGGGCACCAGCCTGTGGCATGTGACCCAGGAATTTGAGACCGATGCCCTGCTGGATTACCTGTTGGCCGTAGATGATCCGATGACGCCGCTGGCCCAGGAAGCCGACCTGTTAGGTCGCGTGACGAACTACTGGCGCTTTGACGCCCGCAATCCGCTGCGCATGGAAACCGTCCAGCAGATGGTTTCGGTTTTGCGCATGGGGGATGCCCGTCCCTTCCCGAACTGGGAATCCATGAAGGGGGTCCCACGCGGGCGCGTCAGCGAATATGCCTTCAACAGCGCGCAGTTGGGGTTTAGTGGGCGCAAGTTGTGGGTTTATACCCCGCCGGGCTACGACCATTCCGGCCTCGTTTATCCATTGCTGATTTTGATGGATGGACAGTGGATGGCTGGCCCGATTCAAGTGCCGTATATTGCCGATGCGCTCATCAAACACCAGCGTATGGCCCCAGTAGTTATTGCCATGCTGCAAAGCGGCAGTAACCAGGAACGCAGCCGCGAATATATCAGCAATGATCGTCAGTATGCCTCGCTGCTGACCGAACTGCTGCCGTTTGTCCAGACCACCTATCGCATTGATTCAACCAATTTAGGTGTTGGTGGAGTTGCCATTGGCGCGATTGCCGCCGCCCATGCCGCCTTGCGCAACCCGGCGGTATTTAACGGCCTGATGATGATTTCGCCGCCCATGGGCAAAGGTATTGGGGAGGAACTGCTCGGCCAATATGTCGCCCGCTTTGAGGAGTCGCGGCTGCTGCCCCGGCGCATTTTCCAATCCGTCGGACGTTACGAAGCCCACACCCGGTTCCTGATTCCGGCGGAAAGTTTGCGGCAAGTCCTGCAACCGCGCGCGGATACGGCTTACAAATTTGAATTAACCGGCAGCGGTCATGGTCTGGTCGGCTTCCGCAGTATCCTGCCGGAAGCGTTAGCCTGGGTCTATCCCGGCCCGACAGCAAAATAGGTATCGGCCCGCATTTCTTGGCTGACTCTTAAGCTGAATCCTAGCGTTGGTTAACACAGACATAACGCCCACCGGTTATCCTACGATTGCACCTTCTTAAAAGATCTCTGTATCGAGCATCTCAAGGGCTTCTCCACGCAGCAGCGCCGTTCTCACCAGCGGCGCTGCCCATTTCCGGGACCAACGCTGCGCGGGGGCATTCGGTTTCTGGGGCAAACGCCGCTGGGCGGCGCCGGAGGCTGAAAGCCCTCCGGCTGAAGCGACAAAGCCCGCTCAAAGCGGGCTGCCGGAGGCGGCAGTGGTTTCCATCAGCCTGCTTCCAGCAGGCTTCCATTGAACGATAGCCAGGGGACTTCCAGCCCCTGGCGGAACCAGAACTGCCTGCCCCCATTTCCGGGACCAACGCTGCGCCGTTGGTTTGACCGCCAACCCTTTCAACCGTTACAATTTTGTAAAAACCGGTTTTCTGGGAGCGTTCCCACTGGGCGCTGCCGGGGAATTGGGTAAAATGGCGGTGGTTTGGGCATCACGCCGTCATAGAGGAAATAAGATGACCGTTAAAACTTCCGCTTTGAGCCTGCGCACCAGCGGCAAAGCTGACATCATAGACATTACCACCGCCGCCCAACAAGCGGTTGAGGAAAGTCAACTCCAGGCGGGGATCCTGACCCTATTTGTGCCCGGTTCAACGGCGGCCCTGACCACCATTGAATATGAACGGGGAGTACTGCAAGACTTTGAGCGCTTGTTTGACGAAATCGTGTCGGAAAACCGTACTTATGCCCACAATGCCCAATGGGGCGACGGCAACGGTCACAGCCATGTGCGCGCGGCTCTGCTGGGGGCGTCGCTGACCGTACCGTTTGCTGAGGGCCGCCTGTTATTAGGAACCTGGCAGCAAATTATCCTGGTAGATTTTGATAATCGTTCGCGCACCCGTCAGGTCGTTACCCAGGTGATGGGTGAATAATGTTGCAGTTAGCTCAGCGCTCAAAATTCCGGTGGCGGGCCATCCACTGCACGGCATAATCCACCAGCGGGCGCTGTTTTAAAAACCGCGTTTCGGCCTGACCCACTGGATGCCGGGGAAGGCCATATTCGGCCTCGTAATTAGCGCCAATCGTGGCAAAATCATCGCTGTTTAAATCCAGCATCTCAAAAGCAACCCACTGGCGTTCACCGTTAATGGTCATCGCCGTCCCTTCCCGATAAGTCCGTTTCCCCGGCCAGGTGGCGCGGTGTTCCGCCAGATGCAGCGATGTGTTATTGCCGTGATCGACCCCCAGCAGCAGCACGTAACCGTCCAATGCGTACAGCTTGCCGAGCGGTGAATCTTCACCGAGCGGCAGTTCCAGATTCAGATGGTCGGCAGTCAGATAGGCGGCCTGCGGCCCGTAGGCCGCGAACGAAACGAAGGGATGCGCGCTGCGCAGAACCCCGGGCCAGGTACGGAACAGTTCCGGGATAACGCCCATGCCGCGAGTGGGCGTTCGCGCCGGATCATACGCCGGGCGATTTTGGCGAATGATCGGCCACCAGAGTTCCGGCACCGGAGGATTACACCAGGTTGCCGGGTCACTGTTATCACTGGTATGGGTGGGCATCAGCAGCGTTCCGGTGGGGCCAAGCACTGTTAGCAGGGCGCGCAGCACGTCCACCGCCCCACCGACCACCCAACCGAGGCGGCTGAGGCTGCTGTGAACCAGTACCGGTTGCCCCGCCGCCAGCCCACAGGCGGCAAACTGATTAACCAGCTCAGCATACGTGAGCGGCAGCACGTTGGCTTGAATTGTTGCACTTTCCGGCATGAGGTTTGTTTAACTTTCGTCCAATGACCAGACCAGAATATCATCAAAAAAGATTTCGCCAATGGCTCCGGTATACAATGACAGGCTGCCTTGTGCGTAAGTGCCATCCTCGGCAGTGTAAATCGGGCCATCGTCAAGCTGCCATTGAATCGCCGTCTCGCGCAGTTCTGCCGACAAAGTATGCCACACTTGCGGCGTGATCGTCTGGCGTGTGTCCGCCGTCTGAAGATTGCGGCATTCAGCGCTGCTGGCCTGAAAAGCCAGGTGTTGGGCATTGCCATTAAAATAAAAGGCATAGCGCGCACAACCGTAATTGAGCTGACGGCGGGCCGCAATATGGAAATTGGTATCCCCCGCGCCCCAATCGGCCACATAAAAGCGGAGCCGCAGACCGTAGTTCTGCCACGCAAAACCGGATTGGATATACATTTCGCCGGTGCCGCTGCTCTCTAAAACATGATTGCCCGTGCCATCGTCTATCACATTGAACCGTTTGCCCCAATCCAGTTCCCACTGATCGGCAGCCCCAGCCTCAAAATCTTCCTGATACAGGATCGTCCTTTGCGGAATGGTGGTTGGCGTGGGGAGTGGGGTCGCCGTTGGTATCGGCGTTGGTGTGGGCAGCGGCGTCGCTGACGGAATCGGCGACGGCGTAAAGGTCGGCGGCTGGTAAATAATCAAACAGCCCTGGATACCCGAACAAATATCCAATGGCTGCGCGTACTGCCGGATATACATGCTGCGCGGCTGACGAGCGGCGGCGTCATACCAGAAGACATCACCGCCAGCTAACGGTTGAATCAGCAGGCGGTTAATTGTCTGGCAGCCCACCGGCAGCGGCGTCTTGTTGTTGGCCCGTTCCAGCCGAATACAGATTGGGGTTGGAATGCGGTTCCAATCGAGAGGCCGGAACAGTGGATAATCGGCCAGAAAATAAGCGGCGGTTTTTCCCAGGTTATCCGCAACCACCATATTCAACCCATCCAGCGACACCGAGTCACCGGCAGGCACATAGACGGTCAAACTGTCTTCATCAATAATAATCGTTAAACTAACCGGACTCTGCGCGGCGATCATGCCGGGGACAAACCCCATCAAGGCCAAAACCACCAGTAATATCATCTGGTTGAGTTTCATCGTTCCCCCCTGGAAACCGGCTAAAGCGCCATCTAATAACCCTTCCCGCTGGTTTCGATCTTTTCGCCGCGTTCCTCTTTGACAATGGCGACCCCGGCGCTGGCCCCAATGCGGCTGGCTCCGGCCTCGACCAACGCCCGCGCGTCGGCATATGTGCGCACACCGCCGGAGGCTTTCACCCCATAATTCGCCCCCACGACCTGGCGCATCAGCGCGATGTCGGCAACGGTTGCGCCGCCGCCGCCAAAGCCGGTGCTGGTTTTCACATAATCCACCCCGGCCTGTTTGGCGACCAGACAGGTGATGACTTTTTCTTCATCGGTGAGTTTGGACGTTTCCAGGATGACTTTACAGATCACAGCCTGCGCATGGCAGACCGCCACTACCGCCCGCATGTCCTGGTACAGTCCCGCCCAGTCGCCATTTTTGAGCAGGCCGACATTCTGCACCATATCAATTTCCCGCGCGCCGTGTTCGATGCTCAGACGCGCTTCATAGGCTTTAACTTCTGCCAGTGAAGCGCCGAGCGGAAAACCAACCACCGTACACACCGTCACACCGCTGTCTTGCAATAACTCCGCGCAGCGCGGCACATAGGCGCTGTTCACACACACGGAAGCAAAGTGATATTCACGCGCTTCCTGGCACAGCTGTTCGACTTCCGCCGCGCTGGCTTCCGGCTTTAAGAGGGTGTGGTCAATCAGCCGCGCGAGGCTGTCACCAGGGGGCAGCTGACCCGCGCGGGCCAGGGGC
>DATALK010000070.1:0-2960 GCA_036261085.1 Phototrophicaceae bacterium
TCTTTTTAATCTCCGCCTCGGCTCTCGGCCAATGATAATCATACAGGGCATAGGCCGATGCCTGGTACTGAATAATCATCCGCTGAACCGCTTCCCAATCGCTGCTTCGGAAGTTCCGCAGCAAGAGGCGCTCGGTTGTTAGTATTGTCATTGTGCTAACTCCATTTTTCACCATGACAATATTATTGTAGTACATTTGTGCTCTAGCGTTTGGCGCGATAACCATTTTGGTGAAGGACAGGGCTGCTAACGTCGCGCGACAAAAAAGACACGACCTTCTTTTTCCGGCTCGGCCAGCGGTGTTTTTAAATCCTGCAACCGCGCAGCATAGACATCCTGCCAGCCAATCTCCAGCAGCGTTTGTTTGACCCACGCCAGATCAAACACCGTGTTATAAGCGGTTTCGTCCACGCGCTCATAAGTGCCATCGGCGTTACGCACAAAACCGGTAATGCGCGTCCAGGCTTTGCTGCCCGGCTGACCATCATAAATACCGCGCGAGAGGATAAACGCATCTTCTTTGGCGTCATCTACCTGAAGATTGTTCCATTGGCGCAGCCCCACCGGAGTATTGAGGTCAAAGATAAAATAACCATCGCAGACCGCGAACACCCGCTTAAAACAACTTTGCAGGGCGGTTTCATCGGCCAGATGGTTAAGCGCATCAAAGGTGGAAACCACTAACCCGAAACGCGCCTTAAGCGCAAAAGCACCAGCATTTGCGCAGATAAACTGTGCCTGCCCGCTTTGAATATAGGCCGCCGTGTTCTCCTGCGCATATTTCAGCATCGCTTCAGACAAATCAATGCCCGTAACCGCATACCCCTGTTCCAGGCAGCAGCGGGCAAACTGGCCCGTCCCACAGCATAAATCCAGAATATGGGCTTTGTTCGGAACGGTGGCTGTGGCCGCATAAAAATCCAGAATGTGGGAGGCGGCATACTGCGCAAACCCGCCCCACCTTAAGTTATACAACCGGGAAAAACCGGGACTGTACCCCTGCATTGCATTCCCTCCTGAATCTGAAGACCGCTGAAGTGATTGTAGCGCCATTTAGCGAGGACAATAACACCAGCGGTCAAGATTCAGGCGGTAAAATCAACGCAGCTAATCCGCGAACCAGGTCATAACCAGATGTCCCAGTGGCGAAACCATAAAAACCAAAACACTAAGCCCGGACAAGACGGCGACCACCCCCAACCGGCGCTGGCTGATGAGCAGTCGCGTCCAGTTGCGCCCCAACATAAAGGCCAACCGAACGCCTAAAATGACAAGCCAGATTGGGCCAGCCAACATCACGCTAAAGGTAGCAATCCTGATGACATCTCCCAAAGACGATTGATAGATTGGATAACCTTTGGGATCAAAATGCCCCCCGATAATCAGGTTCGCGGGCTGCAAGTGCAGGCCGTAGGCAAAAAATGGGCAGCACCACCAGCAGCCCATAAGCGGCGGCAATCAGCAGCAGGCTGTAGGCGCAAAAACGATAGATGCGAATCGGTGTTTCAGCAATGACCATAATTCCCTCCAAATTAAGCTGTTTTTGTCGGCGTTCGCGTAAATGTTCGCGGATAAGACTCAGCGGCAGGTCGCGCAGTTCGGTCAGGCAAATTGCCATGAGGGTTAACACGCCCGCCGGTTCCGCTTCAGTCAGCGCCAGCGCAAACACATCCCCCATTTCCTCCGCGAACTCGGCCCGAAATTCCGGCGGATACAGCCGCAGTAGTGAAGCGTAAAGCTGCAAGATCAAATGAGTCACGCCGGTCTAATCCATAAACCAGGCGGTGATGATATTCCGTTGCAGGAACCACACGAAGACCAGCGAGCCAAACACAATTAACACGCCTAACCAACGCTGACGCCGTGACCAGCGGGACCAATGGCGTGCCAATATCCAGACTAACGGCACATTCAAGCTGGGCAAACAGATTAAACCAGGGAACACGGAACAGAACCCAATGAGGTGAATCATCTGACCAACCGGCGTTATGTAGAACGGCATCGAGCCGGGATCAAACGCGCCGCCGGTGACCAACTCGGCAGGTTGTAAATGCAGCCCCATCGCAAAAAATGGCACAACCACAAACAAGCCATAAGCGAGTGGAATAGCGAGTAAAGTCGAGGTGCAAAAACGATAGATAAGAATGGGCGTTCCGGTAACCATCACCACCTCCAGTGCCAGGTGTTTTTGTTGACGTTCGTGTAAATGTTCGCGGACGAGACTCAGCGGCAAATCGCGCAGTTCGGCCAAACAAGTTTCCACGAGAGCGAATGCCCCCTCTTGTTCCGCTTCGGCCAGCGCCAGCGCGAACACGTCCCGCATTTCTTCGGCAAATTCCGCTCGGAAACCCGGCGGATATAGTCGCAGCAGGTGCGTGTATAGGCGCAAAAGGTGGTGAGCCAAGCCCATCAGACCGCCCCCGGTTTCAGGCGCAACCGCGCGGCCTGGGCCAGCGTTTCCAGGCGGGCCGCCTCGGCAGACAGCAAGCGGCGGCCCGCCTCGGTCAGTTGATAATCTTTGCGGGGACGGCCTGATTCGATTTCCGGGCTGTCCACCCGTTCAATCCAGCCCTGTTCCAGCAACCGTTTGAGCGCGCCGTACAGTGTCCCGGTGCTAAAAACCACCCGCCCCTCACTGAGCGCCGCCACATCTTTCATAATGGCGTAACCATGCTGCGGCCCCGGCGCGAGACTGAGCAGGATTAAAAAGGTCGCTTCGGTTAAGGGTAAAGCTGGTTCGGATAACATTTTGACACCCGCTATACGTCGCCACGCGACATGTCGTTAAACGCCATATTAGCCAAATTACGGTTGAATGTCAAGCTGGCGGAAGGGTGCATTCGGAAATGGGGGCAGGCGGTTCTGGTTCCGCCAGGGGCTGGAAGTCCCCTGGCTATCGTTCAATGGAAGCCTGCTGGAAGCAGGCTGATGGAAACCCCTGCCGCCTCCGGCAGCCCCGC
>DATALK010000218.1:0-11307 GCA_036261085.1 Phototrophicaceae bacterium
GATGCCCACCTGATTAGTCACCTCAACGTCGAATACGACGCCAGTGACCGGCTGCAAGATGTCACAATTGATTACAGTAGCCGTGCCAACGACGCGCAGGTGATGGATGTGCGGTTCAGTTCCTTTATGGATCAGGAAGCCTTTAGCCGGTTAAACGATCTCTGGAACCGCCAGCCCGCCAGTGTTTTATTTATCGAAGACTACGAGAATACGCCCATCTCCAGCCCGATGCTGGATTTTTCCAAGCAGAACAATATTCGCAGCGCGGTAATTATCTGGGCGCGCGAACGGGGTCTGGTGTGGGAACTCATTATGATTGGGTTTGCTAACCCTCAGGTCTTTGAGGAACGTCAGCGCCGCCAATACGAAGTCTTGGCTGATCAGATTAATGTGGTGTTGCAGACCCATCGCTTGCTGCGCGAAACCCGCAGCAGTGCCAGCCGCCTGAGCCAGCAAATTATTTTGCTGCAAACGATCAATCAGCTTACGCTGACCATCAGTAGCGCCACCGACGAAAAGAACCTGCTGGATAAAAGCTGCCGCTTGATGGTGGAAACTACCAACGTTGACCATTGCAGCATCGCGCTGTTAATCCCGGCAGAAACGGCCACGCAGGTGGTGAGCGAATATCCCACGCGCGGCACGCTGGGGGTTTATTATCCCTTTGGCGATAATCCACTGTACGAAGAGATGCGTCATAACCGGCAGCCGATTGTGGTCACCAATATGGAGCAGGAAAACCGCCTTCCCGCGGCTTCCCGCCATTTGTTTGAACGTCTGGGTGTCCAGAGTTTCTGGATTCTGCCGCTGACGATTCAGGACAAAATGATCGGCTCGATTGGCTTGAATAACTACACGCCGGGCAAAATTATCACCCCGGAAATGGTGGAAACGACCCAATCCATTGCGGTTCAGATTGGTCTGGGTTTGCAAAATATTCGCCTGCTGGCCGATGCCCAGCACCGCGCGACCCAGCTTCAGCGGATTACGACGTTCAGCCAATCAGCCCAGGCTACCGTAGATTTGCCGACTATTCTGGAAAAAATGCTGGCCGAAACGGCGTTGATGCTCTCCCATGACCAGATGAGTATCAGTTTGTACGATTGGGCTAGAAATGGGCTGCGCACGGTGGCGGAACGGGTCAAAAATGTGAATCGGGTCAACCTGGTGGATGGGGAAATGATCCCGATTTCCGGGCATATCGCGCAGGTTTGGGACGACCACGAACTGCTGCATATCCCCGACACCCATCAACAACACGAATCGGTAGACCCGAACAGCCAGATGCGTTCGTGGTTGGTGGCTCCCATTCTGACCCGCGACGGCGCTATCGGGATTGTCAGTGTGGGGAATATTCACCCGTATGCTTACGGGCAAACCGATGTTGCTCTATTTGAACAAATGGTCACGCAGTTAGCTGTCGCTTTGGAAAACGCGACGGCTTATACCCAAAGCCAACGGATGGTCCGTAACGAATCCCTGCTCAACATGATTTCATCCCAACTGCAAAGCCAGATGAGCATTGAAACGTTAATGGACGCCGCCGTTACGGAGCTGGGGCGGGCCCTTGGCGCTCGTCAGGCCCGTATTCGTCTCGGCAAGCCCGATGGCAGTTTGTAGCGGAGAAACAGCTATGCGCCGGATGTTAGATAACCTGTTTGATACTTCAATGTATACCAATGATGTCGAGCGAGATCGGGCGCGGACGATTTACCTCATCACTTTCCTGTTCATCATCGTCTATACCCCACTCATTTTTTTCGTCAGTGCTGGCGAAGGCAGTAACCAGGGCAGCCATTTTTTTAATCACCAGATTTTTCAAGGCTTAATCCTGATTGTTTTTTACCTGTCTGCCGGAATGACTATTTGGGCGCTGCAACAGGAGAACCTGAAGCGGGCGGAAATGATCCCATTGGCAACCCTGCTGGCGGGCAGCCTTTTGACCACCTGGCCGAACGGTTTTCAGGGGGCGGCTGGCGGCATTAATCTCATCGTTTTTATCGCTCTGGCGGGCTTTTTGCTCCGTGAACGGGGTCTCATTGTTGGTCTGGCGGTGGCTCTGGTGGGTTTGGTGGTCAGCATACTGGCTGCCGGAACAACGGCGGTTTCTGGGCTACCCAGAGAGTTTTTTACGACGCTGATTTTGCTGCCTGGGGCGACGGCAATGATTTACCTGCAAATGAGTACTAACGTCGGCCAGAGTACTGGAATCAGGTCGGTTTCAAACGAACGGTTGCAACTGGCGGAAATTACCAGCCAGGTTGCCCAGCGGATCGCGCGCCGGACTGCTCTCCAGGAAGTGCTGAACAACGCCGTTGAGCAGATTTGCAGCGAATACTCGTTGATTTATCACGCTCAAATTTTTTTGGTCAATGACCAGCAGGCGCAACTATCGGCCAGTACCGGGGAAGTCGGACGCCTCCTGTTAGGGCGGAAACACAGTCTGCCGGTCGGCAGCCAGAGCGTGATTGGTCAGGTGACGGCCAATAACAAATCGGTGATTTCCCGCGCTGGTTGGGATAGTGTTCACCGCCGGAACGAATTTTTACCCGATACCGCTGCTGAAGCGGCGTTCCCGCTGCGCCTCGGTGATAAAGTGATCGGTGCGCTCGATTTACAAAGTAAAACAGCGACAGCCTTCCGCGAGGATGATGTCCCCATTTTTCAATCGCTGGCCGATCATCTGGCGATTGCCATTGATAACGCCCGGTTGTTTGAGGAAACCGAACACCGAATGCGCGAAAATCAGCAGCTTGTCGAACAAACCCGCCGCGCGGCGGAAGAAGTGGAACGACTGAACCAACAGCTAACCCGGCGGTTCTGGTCGGACTATCTAAGCCAGTATCCCCAGGACCCGGCGCTGACTGTTGACTTTATCGAGAATATCACCCACGCGGAAAGCCCCTGGACAAACACCCTCCAGGCGGCGGCCCAGTCTAATGATGTGGTGCAGGTGCAGCAGGATGGTGTTAATGTCGTTGCTGTTCCGCTGCGCGTGCGCGGTCAGGTGATCGGGGCGATGGAATTTGAACTGGATGTGACCGGCCAGTTAACCCCAGAAGACCTGAATCTGATTCAAGAGGTGGGTGAACGCCTGGGTATGGCGGCTGAAAGCAACCGGTTATTTGAAGCCAGCCAGAATGTCGCCCAACGCGAGGCGCTGGTCAACGAAATCGCCACCCAGTTGCAGGCCAGCAACACCGTGGAAATGACCTTGAGTGCGGCGGCCCGCAGCCTGAAAGAAACGATGAAAGCGTCGCGGGTTGCCATTCGTTTGGGGCCACCGCCAACAACAGCTAATCAAGTGAAACAGGGTAGTGGGTTATGAGTATGCAGTCACCACAGGCCCCCAGCCTAACACCAACCGCGAACACCTTAGGGCAGTTACGCCAGACTTTTTTGGTTGCCGTTAGTATCATTGGTATTGTCACCGCAGGGTCCGGCCTGATCGCCCAATTTTTTATAGATACGGGTAATTTGTCCAACACCGGGATTTTAGCGGTGTTCCTGGCGGCCATTGTGACCACGTTTGTGCTGGCGCAAAGAGGGTTTCTCCACACGGCATCTTATCTTGCCATCATCCTTTTTACCCTGGCAGCGGTCATGAGTCCGATGGCGATCCTGATCCTCGGCGGCCTCGCGCTGATCTCTGCCGCCACCTTGAGCAGCCGCCGGATTTTTATTCTGGTTAACCTGATTGTTATCACTAAAGCGGTCATTGATGCTATCCAAGCCTGGCAGACCGCTCAGGCCGATATGACCATCGGCATTCGCATTATCAGTGTCCTCACGCTGATTCTCATTAGTTTTTCCGCGCGTTTTCTTATCACTTACACCCAGAGTGCGCTAGCGGCAGCGTCCCGCAGCACCAATCTGCTGCAAGCCGTCGCCGAAATCGGCCAGATTCTTGCCAAGCTGCTCAGCCTGACTGAACTGCTCAACCGGGCGGTGGAACTGATTCAGGAACGATTGGTGTTTTACCACGTTCAGGTTTTTTTGCTGGATGAAAATGATAAGGCAGCGCATTTGGTCGCCAGTACCGGTGAAATCGGTCAGTTGCTTTTAAAACGCCAGCACCAATTGGCGGTGGGTTCGCAAAGTGTGATCGGGCAGGTGACGATGTTGGGCCGTCCCGTGATTGTGCGGGATACCGATCAGGTCTACCATCATAATGAGCTGCTGCCGGATACCCGCACTGAACTGGCCGTTCCTATTCTGGATGGTGAGCGAATCATTGGCGCGCTGGACGTGCAAAGCCGGACAACGGATGCCTTTGATGCGGATCGGGTGCAAGCGCTGCAAGTTATGGCGAACCTGCTGGGAAATTCGATCCGCAACGCGCGCTTGTTCGAACAGCAGGAACGCGGCGCTACCGAAACTAAACGCCTGTATCTGGAAACTGAAACGAACCTGCGCGAGATTCAGCGTTTGAATCAGCAGTTGACCCGCCAGGGTTGGCAAGAATATTTGCAGGGGCGGCAGACCTCCAGCAGCGGTGTCACCCTGGAGAATAACCGTTTTATCAGCGAAGACACCTGGAGCGACAGTTTGATCCAGGCCACCCGGAACCGGCAACCGGTGACACTTACTCGTGAAGACGGGCATTCGATTGTGGCGCTCCCGGTGGTGCTGGGCAACGAAGTGATTGGCGCGGTGGAAGTTGAGACGGAACAGCCCCTTAGTAAAAATGAAACCATCGAAATGATGCGGGCCATTTCCCAGCGGCTTGCTATCAGCCTGGATAAAGCCCGCTTATTTGAAGAATCCCAGGAATCTACCGCCCAGGAGCAGCGTATTAACGAAATCGTTGCCCGCTATCAGACGGTTTCCAACGTGGACGATTTGCTGCAAATTACCCTGACCGAACTCAGCCAGACATTGGGAGCCACGCGAGGCGCAATTCGTTTAAGCCTCACTTCCCAGGGAGAGGTAGCCGGATGATAAGGCGTTTGCCCCGGCGGTTTTTCCGCGTTCAGTATCAGTACGACAGTCCGATTGAACGGCATCGCGCCAGCGTTTTGCTGCCGATGAACCTGACCGTCGGCCTCATCATTTTCCTGTGGTTGGTTTTTACCATAACCGGCACCCTAACCGGTGCGGAAGTACTCGGCGCTGCTGATGTTTTGGGGCCAGGTATCTCGCTGGCTCTGTGTCTTTTTGTTCACAGCAGTATCCAGCGCGGGCGGTTAAAACTCGCGGTTTTCTGGTTTGTGGGAATGCTGCTCCTCAGCGGAATTGTCCTGACCATTTTCTTTAATTTCCAACAACCGGTGATTAACGGCACAACGATGATCGGACTGGCCGTGCCAACGGTGGCGGCGGGGCTGCTGCTGGATCGCCGGCGGTTGCTGACCGTGGTGCTGGTGCTGGCGGCGGCTCTGGTGATCGGTGCGGCCAGCCAGGGCGGCAGCACCGATTCTAACCAGATTGTGATGGCGGATGAGGTCGCGTTTGATCTGTCCATCATTGTTGCCGTCTTGAGTACCCTGTTGATTTTTCTCACCATCTTTGCTGGCAATACCAACCAGATTGCGGCGGAATCGCTGCTGCATATTCAGCAGCGGCAGTGGGTGGTTGAGTTGGGCGTCGAGTTGGGGAAAACCACGCTGGCCGAGAGCGTAATTCTGGCGCGCGCTTTGACGATCATCCATGACCGTTTTGCTTACAGCTTTGCCCAGATTTATGTGTTTGATGAAGATGAAAATGTCCTGAAGCGCACGATGAATACGGGGCTGGGACAGCAAGACCTTCAGGAGCGCGGTAATCTGAGCCTGACCGAAACCAATGCTATCAGTGAAGCGGCTCGTACCCGCCAGATTGTTACGGTAGCGGTTGGCGACCTGGGTAGCGGCTATCTCCGCTCCTCGTCGCGCTACGGGATTGCGGTGCCGATCCTGCATAATCAGAATTTGGTCGGTGTGCTGGATATTCAAACTGCCAACGAAGACCTGCATTCGTTCACGGAACTGGAAACGCTGCGGTTGTTTGCCGGTCAGCTTGGCGCTGGCCTGATGAATGGCCGGCGAGTCCAGGAACTTGACCGGAGTGTTAAAGAACAAGCGGCTATCAACGCCCGGCTTCAGACCCAGTTAACCGAATTTCAACGCCGGGAGCAGCTTCGGGTCAGTACGGTTTGGTCGGGCTATCTAGAGGGACGTGGCAAAACTGCCATCGGTTTTGATTTACTGACTGAGGAAGGTCTGACGCCGGTGGCGGCGAATGACTTGCCGGATGATGTGCGCGCGACCCTGGAAGCGGGCAAGCTGCATATTGAAACCCGCGGGAACGAAAAAAATATTCATGTCCCGATTCGCTTCCGTAATCAAATGCTTGGCGCCATGGTTTTCAGCCTACCAGCTACCCAGGATTTAACCAACCGGCAAATTGAAATGACCCAAGTCGTCTCGGAACGGTTGGCCGTTGCGTTAGAAAATATGCGGTTGTTTGAACAAAGCCAGGCGCAGGCCGTGCGCGAACGTAAAGCCGGTCAGATTGCCAGCCAACTGATCGAGGCTAAAGATGTGACCGCGCTGCTAAATCTGGCGGCTGAAAGTTTTAACGAAGTTTTGGGGGCCGTTCGCACGGAGATTTATCTCCAGCCAGATTTCCTGGCCGAACCTCTATATGTGCCTCATGGAGAGGAGGCCAATCAATGATTAAAACTCTCTTGTATTATCTGAATATCCTGCAATGGCCGCTGTGGGTCAAACTGGTATTTGGCTTTGGGTTGGCTGTTTTGATTCCGGCCATCTTAGTAATGGTGGTCGCGCAGAGCGGTTTTAATGACGTTAACATGCAGCACATTCAGCAGTACGTGTCTGAAAATGGCGCCCATCAGCAGGAAGCGATTTCCTCGGCTTTGACGCAGGCGACATCCGAGATGGCTAACTTTCTCCAGACCAGTAACCTGGACATGGTTCGAAAAATTCTGGAAACCAACACGAATGATGTCCAGCAACGGGCGATCAGCATCATGCTGCGGAATCGGCTGTTCGGCTCGAATCTGTATACGCTGGTGCGTTTGTTAGATGTTGAAGGCACGGTTATTGCCGCGACCAATGCGCTCGATATTTTGCCGGTTGGTAACGACAACTCGGAGTCGCAGGCTTATAACGAGGCCCAAACCAGCGCCCAGAATGGTATCAACGCCCTCATTGTCATTCAGCCCAGCGCGATTCTCGAAGTGGCATTTGTGGTTCGGAATGCTGAAAACCAGGTTTTAGGCTACCTGATCGGCACACTGGATACGGATCGAGTGGTTCTGAATCACTTTGCGTTAAACGGCAATAGCTACAATGCCTACACTTATATGGTTTCCGGCGGGCAAGACCCGGTCTTATTCACGCTTTGGAATACCCGGCCCGCGACTTCGGCGGCGGTGAGCAACTCGCCAGCGGTGGCGCGCGCTTTAAACGGCGTGACGCGGAGCGATATTTACGAAGTTGGCAGCAATCGAGATTTACAAGTCGTGGGCTATTTTGCTCCGATTTTTGATCCGTTGCGGCCTGAAACGCCGCTTTTTGCTCTGGTAACGGAAGCTCAAGCCAACCTCTCATTCAGTCAAGCCTTGAATTATCTGAGCGGAACCCGCCTGTTTGTGCTGCTGATCGGCGCGGCTTTGGTTTTGACCCTTTTGGTGCTGTTGTTTAATCAGGCGATTGTGCCACCGTTGAACCAGATGCGCCGCGCCATCCAGGGGATGAGCCGGGGTGAGTTTGATATACCGGTAGAAATGATCCAGCGCGATGATGAAGTCGGTTCGCTGGCGTTGGCCTTTTTAGATATGCGGGATCAGATTCACGCTCTGGTGGACGATCTCGAGTCGCGGGTTGCCGCGCGCACCCGCGATATTAACGCCACACAGGAAGTCAGCCGCTTTGCCGCCACACAGCGTGATTTGCAAACGCTGCTGGATGAAGTGGTTAATCTGGTGGTCAAGTATTTTGCCAACATTTATCACGCCCAGATTTTCCTGCTGGATAACGACCAGGAGTTTGCCGTCCTGCGCGCCAGCACTGGCGAAGTCGGTAAAATGCTGCTCCAGCGCGGCCACCGGTTGGATGTGGGCGGCATCAGCGTTATCGGCCAGGTGACGCAGCAGGGGCAGGTCGTGGTCGCGCGGGATACGGCCAGCAGTCAGGTTCACCGGCGGAATGAATTCTTGCCGGATACCCGCGCCGAGTTAGCCATTCCGCTGCGCATCGGCGAACGGATCATTGGCGCGGTGGATGTCCAGAGTAAACAGCGTAATGCGTTCACTTACGATGAAATCCTGGTGCTGCAAACGATGGCGGATCAGATTGCGGTTGCCATTGAAAATGCGCGCTTGTACCAGGAATCGGTGCGCCGGTTTGCCGAAATTGAGCGCGTGAATCGGGACGCGACCCGCGCCATGTGGCAGGAATATGTCCACTCCCAACGCCGGCGGACACTGGTCAGTCAGGCGGGAACGCCCACTAACACCGATATGTCCGACCTGCGGCAGCAGGCGATCCGCGAAGGGCGGATTATCGTTGGCCCACTCACCAACCAGAATACCGTGCCCATTGCCGTTCCCATTCAACTCTCCGGTTATATGTTGGGCGCTGTCGAATGGGAACTGCCCGCCGAACACCTGGATAATAATAAACTCCAACTGGCGCAAGAATTGGCAAACCGGTTGGCGATCAGCCTGGATAACGCCCGGTTGTTTGAAGAAAGCCAGCGGGCGGCTGATCGTGAACGGCTGGTGAACGCCATCGCCGCCAAGCTGACACCCCAAACCGAAATCAACGAGATTTTGCAGACTGCCGTGAAAGAAGTGGGGCAGGCGTTGCGGGCGCCCCAGGTGAGCATCCAACTACACCATACCAATGGCAAGAGTGAGCAGCAATAAGTAGCGGTAGGGACTTAACTATGTTACCGAAAACGAAGACAACTAAACCGGTTCATGAACAGCTCATGCGGAAAATAACGCCGATTATTCTGGCGGCGTTTGCGCTGTTTGCCATTATCGGAATTTATCTCTACCAGGAGAGCAAGAGCAGCCATTTAACCCAGGTTCACAGCGGTCAGCTCGCCGCCTATGCCAATCAGGTCAGCATTCCGCTCCAGGAGGCGATCAGCAGCGCCCAGGAAATGGCGCGTGGGGCCGCGACTCGCGTGTTTGCCAACGAACTGCGACGGGTAGGGGCCGACAATGTCACCACCGCGCTCAACGGCCAGTCGGAAATGCAGACCAATATGCAGACCCTGTTGGGTAACAGCGAACGCAGTTATTTTGCCGTGCGGTATGTTGGTCTGGACGGGACGGTGTGGACGGAAGTTACCAATCGCAGCGGGATTTTGACGCCCAATTCTCGGCAGCAGCCTCAGGTGCTTGCCAGTGATAATTTCTTCCTGAAGGCCATGACCGCCTCGCAACCGCTGCTGTCCGGTGTGACCATGCGCCAGATTTCACCGGGGGTGGTCGAACCGGCGATTCGGATTTTTGTCCCGGTAACCGCCAATGATGCCCAGACCGAAACGCTGGGGTTAATTTCGCTGGAGATCCTGGTACGCCCGATTGTCACCCCCGTCAATCTGGCGGATGAAGGCACAGGCCAGCGCTGGGTGTTGGTTAACCGCGATGGGCGGTATATGGCCGATAGCACCTCGCCCCGTGCTTATCTCAGCAGCCTATCCACGACCAGCAATGTCACCCTCACCACTACCGAACCGGAACTGGCCGAACTGCTACAAACGCAAGGCAATCAAATTTACCTGGCGGGAACCAGTCAGGGTATGGTTTCCAGCCGCCAGATCACGGTGGGCAATGCCGAAGATATGCCCTGGACGCTACTGGTGATAGATAGTTCGGGCTATACCGTACTCAATATTATCGCCGGCGTGGCGGTGATTGTGCTCATCAGCGCAGCCAGCGCCGGGGTGACACTCGTGGCCGTGCGCCGGATTTTACGCCACCGGTTGGAGCCGTTGAGCGCCATCAGTGGGATGGTTGAACAAATGGCCGCTGGAACCTTCGCCTCGGCGGAGGCCATTATGCTGCCCGTTGACATTAAAAGCGGCCAGGAAATCGAGGCCGCCAAAAGAGTAGCGACCCGTTTGCAAGACCTGACCGAAGAAAATGAAGATCTAGTGACACGGCACAGCCGCAACCTGGAAATCGCCAACCGGGTCAGTCAGGAAACCGCCGCTATCACCGATCTGGACACCCTGGTTAACCGCACGATTGATTTGATTTGCAGCGAATATGGTTTTTACCACGCCCAGGTGTTCCTGATGGATGACGTGGGTTTAAACGCGATTCTGGTTTACAGCCGGGGTTTAATCGGCCAGCGGCTGCTTGAACAGCAGTTGCTGGTTTCGGCGAATGATCTCTCTGTGGTCGGTGGCACGATTCGCACCGGTCACGCCACCATCGCCAACAGCCTGCATGACGCCTCCAGCCCCTTTGACCGGATGCTGCCCGATACACGCGCGCAAATGGCGCTGCCGTTGTTTGTTAATGAGCGGATGATCGGGGTGCTGGACATTCACAGCATTGTTGCCAATGTGCTGCATGAGGAAGAAGCCCACGTTTTCCAACTACTTGCCAACCAACTGGCGGGGGCCATTGCCAATGCCCGGTTGTTGGTCGAAGCCCACCAGCGCAACGATCAGATTGATACCCTGAATAAACACCTGACCCGGGCCGCCTGGGACGATGTGCAGGAACAGGCGGGCCTGGAAAATGCCTACCGGTACAATCTCATCGCGGTGGAACCGGCGACACCGGAAGCCATCAGCAGTGCCAGCAGCGACATCACCGCGTCCCTCAGTATTCGTGGTGAAGTCATTGGCACCATTGCGGCCAGCTCGGCCCAGAATCAGCCCTTTACCCAGGGCGATTACATGGTGCTGCAAGCGATAGCAGAACGGGTCAGCCTCGTGATCGAAGGCGCGCGGTTGTTCAAAGAAACCCAGAATGTGCTGTCCACGACCTCGCTGCTGTACCAACTCAGCCGGTTCCTGAATGAAGCCAACACCCTGGAAGACATCGTCAAAGCGATTGTTGAAGCCACGATGTCGGATGCCAGCGGTGGGCAAATCTGGCTGTTTGATGAATATGCGATGGGGTCCGTCCCGCAATGGGTGGAAATTATTACGGATTGGTCTGGGCTGGATCGCGCCGGTCAGAGCCGCACCCATCTGCGTTTATCGGTTGCTGAATCTCAATTCCTGATCACGATGCAGGATAACAACGTCCGCTTGGTTCAGGACATGGCCCTGGATCAACGGCTGGACAGCAATCTCCGCCAGATGTTCCTGGCGTGGGGCACACGGGCG